>SLFH01000221.1 GCA_007124345.1 Phycisphaerales bacterium
CATGTTCGGCAATGACCGGCCGCAGTGGTCGTCCCCGTCGTCGGTGGTGCTGCTGGCGGACCGTTCGCCGGTGGTGCAGCGGGCGGTTCTGGGCCAGCCGATCCACCCGATGGAGAACTCGCACAACCACGGGCGTCGGGGGCAGAATGTGCTGTTCAACGACGGGTCGGTGGTCTGGCTGGAGACCCCCGAGCTCGCCAACGGCGACAACATCTGGCTGCCCAGGGACATCGAGATCTTGCTGGACCACCTGAGCGGGCGCCGGGCGATGCCGCTGAACGGGTTTGAAACCCCCGCTGGGGTCGAGGACGCGTTCGTCGGACCGTGAGAGAGCCGGGGCGCGGGGTGCAGGAGGCTGGGCGCGGGGGAGGTTTCGGCCTGCGGCCGAGGTTCTGGACCAGGGCGACGGACACCAAGGGCAAGTCTCGGCCGAAGGCCGTTTCTATCCCAACGCCCCACACCCAGCGCCCCGCGCCCTGACCACTGAGCAGTGGCCCCGGGCTTTGGTCGGGCCTATTGTCTGCGTTCCCGAGCCGACGGGAATCGCAGGGATGCCCCTCGATCCTCGGCCGGACAGTCCCAGAGCGCCGAAAGGCCAGCACGATGCCGAAGAACAAGCCGCACAAGGGTGTGCTCAAGCGAGTGCGGGTGTCGCGTACCGGTAAGGTGCGTCACCGCTCCGCGTTCCACAAGCACCTGAGCTCTCACAAGTCGGGCAAGCGTCTGCGTCAGCTGCGTCGCGATCGCTACATCGCCAACCCCGAGGCGAAGCGTTTCGAGCAGTTGCTGTTCAAGCGTCTGCGCGGGCGCACCCAGCCCCGCGCCGCGATCCGTCGCAGCCCCTCGCCGGCCGAGCGCCGTGCGATGCGTGAGGAGCGGGCGAAGAACGCGGATTGAGCGTTTCTTCCCTTCTCTGTTTCAGATCATCAGAGCCGCACACGCCCTGGCGGGACCGTGAAAGCCCCGGACCGGTGACCACCGGCGGGCCCCGGCCGGGCCACTTGGAGACGACGACATGCCCCGCGTTCGCAAAGGTTCATCCCGTACCCGGGCCCGCAAGCGCATCCTGCGCGAAGCCCGCGGTTACTACGGCGTCAAGAGCAAGCACAAGTACCAGGCCAAGGACGCGGTCATCCGCGCTGGCGTCTTCGCGTACCGCGACCGCCGGCGCCGCAAGCGCGACTACCGGCGCCTGTGGATCACCCGCATCACGGCGGCCTGCCGCATGAGGGGGACGCGTTACTCGGCGTTCATCAACGGCCTGAAGATGGCCGGCATCGACCTGAACCGCAAGATGCTCAGCGAGGTCGCGATCAGCGATCCGGCGGTCTTCGACGAGCTGGTCGCGGTCGCCAAGGAGCACTCGCGGGCGACCCCGGCGAACGTCTGAGTCTTTCCAGAACACGATCGAACACGCGACGGCCCGGCTCTTCCGCCGGGCCGTTGTTGTTTTGCACTGTCGCGGTGTTCGCCGCGCCGCTCAGGGCTTGACGGATTCGAGGGCCTTGATCGCCCGCTCGCGGGCCTTCTTGTGGTCGACGATCGGCTCGAGGTAGTCGAGCTTTGCGAAGAGGTGCCGGGCCCGTTCGTGCGGGGCGTGGATCTGCTTGCAGTCGAGGCCCTTGAGCTCGGGGACGAAGCGGCGGATGAAGTCGCCCTCGGGGTCGAAGCGTTCGCTCTGGGCGGTCGGGTTGAAGATGCGGAAGTAGGGCTGGGCGTCGGTGCCGGTCGAGGCGGACCACTGCCAGCCCCCGTTGTTGGAGCCGAGGTCGGCGTCGACGAGGCGGTTCATGAAGTACCGCTCGCCCCTGCGCCAGTCGAGGAAGAGGTCCTTGGTGAGGAACGAGGCGGCGATCATGCGCAGGCGGTTGTGCATCCAGCCGGTCTGGTTGAGCTGGCGCATCGCCGCGTCGACGATGGGGAAGCCGGTGCGGCCTTCTTTCCACGCTTCGAACATTTCCTCGTCGTCGTCCCATGTGACGCGTTCGTACTCGCGTTTGAAGGCGCTGCCCATCGAGACGCGCGGAAAGCCGGTGAGGATGTGCTGGTAGAACTCGCGCCAGACCAGCTCGTCGATCCAGTGGACGACGCCTTTGGATCCCGAGTCGATCTGTCCGTTGTTGGCGGCCCGCGCCGCCTCGACGCACTGGCGGGGCGAGATGACGCCGAGGGCGAGGTAGGGCGAGAGGGTGCTGGTGGCGTTGACGCCGGGGAAGTCGCGCTTGTCTTTGTAGTCGTCGATGCGTGCGTCGATGAAGGCGCGCAGGCGGTCTCTGGCGTGGTCCTCGCCGGCCTTCCAGAGGTCGGGGCGATCGGCCTCGGGATCGAAGCCTTCGACCTTCTCGGGGACCTTGTCGGGCTTGACGCCGGTGTCGGGCCTCGCCGAGGGGGCGCGCCGGACTCTCTTGCAGCCTTCGCCTTCGGGGATCGCCTTGAACGCCTCGCGCCACGACCTCTTGAGCGGGGAGAAGACGGTGTACCACCCGCCCTGCTGGGTGCGCAACTCGCCGGGGGGGAAGTGGGTCTTGTCGTGCAGCGGGTAGACCTTGCGCCCGGCCTTTCTGAACACGGCCTCGACCCGCTCGTCGCGCCGTTGTTCGTTGACCTCGTACTCGCGGTTGAAGTAGAGCGCGTCGCACTCGCACTCGCGGGCGAGCGTGTCGAGGGCGTCCGGCACGCCTGCGAAGCGCGGCGTGGTGACGATCTTCAGCGGGATGTTGATCGAGGCGAGGGACTCAGAGAGTTCGCGGAGGTTGCGCAGGAGGAAGTTAACCTTCATCGCGCCCCAGTCGTGCTCGCGCCACTGGTCGGGGCAGATCGTGAAAACGCCGATGACGCCGTCGTCCGCGGCGGAGGAGGCCTCGGCGAGGGCGGTGTTGTCGCGCGTCCGCAGGTCGCATCTGAACCAGACCAATGCCCGCATGGGGTGCCTTTCGTTTCCGGTGGCGGTCGGCCCGCAATCATCCCGAGATCGGGCCGACGCCGAGCTTCTTTCGGAGGCTCTTGCCCGCGACGGTGATCTCGGCATGTTCTTCCTTGCTCATGCGGTCGACATGTTTGAGAATCATCGCCATCCGGTTGTTGCCCTTGAACCGTTCGTGGTTTCTGATCAGAAAGTCCCAGTAGAAGGTGTTGAACGGGCAGGCGGGCCTGGCGCCGCCCTCGTTGTCGGTTCGCTTGGTGTTGTCGTATGCGCAGTGCTCGCAGTAGTTGCTCATGCGCCCGATGTACTTGCCGCTTGCGGCGTAGGGCTTGGTGCCGACGACGCCCGGGCGTTTGGCGTCGCCGTCAGAGTGCATGCCCATGCCGATGGTGTTGGGCGTGGTGACCCAGTCGACAGAGTCCGCGAACATTGCGTAGAACCAGTCGCCGACCTTACGCGGGTGGACGCCGGCCATCATGGCGAAGCCCGAGAGGATCATCAGGCGCGGGATGTGGTGGCACCAGGCGTGGTCGAGCACGGGTTCGAGGGCCTCGGCCATGCAGCGCATGTCGGTGTCGCCCGTCCAGTAGAACTCGGGGAGGTCGGCGTGCTGGTCGAGGCTGTTTCGGTCGCGGTAGTCCGGGCCCTCGTGCCAGTAGACGCCCCGGATGAACTCGCGCCAGCCGAGGAGCTGGCGGACGAAGCCCTCGACGGAGTTGATGGGGGCCTTGCCGATCTCGTGGGCCTTGAGTGCTTTCTCGATGCACTCGCGCGGGTCGAGCAGCTTGAGGTTCAGGGCGACCGAGAGCATCGAGTGGTAGAGGAAGGGCTGGCCGGTCCACATCGCGTCTTCGTAGGGGCCGAACTTGCCCAGACGCTTGTCGATGAACTCGTCGAGCCAGCGCAGAGCGTCCGAGCGAGTGACGGGCCAGATGAAACTTTCGGCGTCGAGGCGTCCCGGCGCATCGGGGTAACGCCGGTTGACCAGGTCGATCACTTCGAGCGTCACTTCATCGGGCTCCGCCCACTGGGGCGGGTGGACGTGGGGCGCAGTCTTGAACGACTCACGGTTGTCCTTGTCGAAGTTCCACTCGCCGCCGACGGGGTCCTTGCCGTCCATGAGGACGTCGAGCCTCTTGCGCTGCTCGCGGTAGAAGTACTCCATCACGAGCTGCTTGCGGCCAGAGGCCCACTTGGAGAACTCCTCGGGAGTGGTGTAGAAGTGATCGTCCTCGCAGAGGCGCACGGGCACGCCGAAGCGGTCTTCCCAGCTTTCGACCTCGTCGAGCACGCGCCACTCGCCGGGGCGGGTGACGACGATCTCCTCGGGCGAGAGCTGCTTGAGCGTGCGCTCCAGTTCGCCTGTGAAGGCGTGCGTGTTGTTGGGGTCGTTGACGCGGATGTATCGCACGCGTCGGCCCCTTTCGGCCTGGGCGACCGCGAAATCGCGCATCGCGCTGAAGAAAACGGCGATTCGCTGCTTGTGGCTGCGTCCGGCGTGCTTCTGCTCGCCGCTGCCGAGCCCGGTCTCGGCGTCGCACTCGGACATCAGGATGACATCGCGCTCGGTGTCGAAACCCTCGAAGCTCGATGTGCTGTCTGTGAGCTGGTCGCCGAAGACAAACACCAATCTGCGGCAGACGGCGCTCTCCAGGCTCGCGCCCAGGAGGGGGCTTGGCTGCTTGCCCTTCAACCGTTCCCGCCCCGCGGGCTTGCGTTGCCAGCGCCGAACGCGAGTTCGACGATCTGTGGGAGGACGGCCCCGGCGCGGGCCCGCACGCTCTCGTCGACATGGCGCGAGGCCGGCGTCGCGTCGGGGTTGATCTCGACGGTTTTCGCTCCGGCGGCACGCGCGAGGTCCGAAAAGCCCGCCGCGGGGTAGACCGTCGCGCTGGTGCCGATGGAGAAGAAAAGGTCGCAGGCGTCGAGGCGCTCGCCCGCGGTCTCGATTGCCTCGGGCGGCAGCATCTCGCCGAACCAGACGACGCCGGGGCGGAGCATCGTGCCGCGATCGGTGCGGGGCGGGTAGGTGTCGAAGGGGGCGGGCAGGTCGCGGAACTCTTGCCCGGTCTCGACGCAGCGCCAGACTTCGAGCGAGCCGTGGAGCTCGACGACGGATCTGTTGCCGGCGCGCCGGTGCAGGCCGTCGACATTCTGGGTGAGCAGGATGAAGTCGCGGGAGCGGGATTCGAGCTCGCGTTCGATTCGGGCGAGGGCGAGGTGGCCGGGGTTTGGCTCGGCCTCGCGGCACTTCATCCGGCGGAAGTCGTACCACCTGGTGACCGTCTCGGGGTCGGCGGCGAAGCCCTCGGGGGTGGCGAGGGACTGGGGGTCGAAGCTCGCCCATAGGCCCTCCATCGCGTCGCGGAAGGTCGGGATCTTGCTCTCGGCGCTGACGCCGGCCCCGGTCAGGACCACAACACGCCGGGCATCGGCGAGCATGGCGGCGATTCGGCGGATCTGTGGATCGGGATTGCCGGGGGTGGTTTGGTTGCTCACGCGTGGTCTCTTTCGGCTGGCGGCTGGCCCTGCGGCGGGGCGGACGCGACACGCCTGCCACCTTCGGGCGTGGGATTCTGTACCATGCCGCGACCACTGAGAATCAGGAGGCGTGAGATGCGTTCGAAGGTGTTGCATCGGGTCTGTGCGGTTTCGCTCGGCATGGCTGTGTGGATGTTCCCCGCGCTGGGGGCGGATGACAAACCGGCGGTCGATCTGTCGTTCCGCGTCGCCGATGAACCCAGCGTCACGCGGCACAGCGTGACGATCGACGGGCGAGAGCTCTCCTACACCGCGATGGCGGGAAGGATGGAGCTGCCCGGCTACGACGGCAAGACACGGGCAGAGCTCTCGTTCATCGCCTACACCCTCGACGGAGACCACGGGCCCGAGGACCGGCCGCTGACATTCAGCTTCAACGGCGGGCCTGGCTCGTCGTCGGTCTGGCTGCACCTGGGCACGCTTGGACCGCGCCGCGTGCTGATGGACGATGAGGGCATGCCCCTGCCCCCGCCCGGTCGCGTGGTCGACAACGAGTTCTCGTGGCTGGACCTGACCGACATGGTCTTTATTGATCCGGTGGGGACGGGCTACAGCCGCGCCGAGGAGGGCGTGCGTCCGACGGAGTTCTTCGGGCTGCGCGAGGACATCGAGGCGGTGGGGGAGTTCATCCGCCTTTGGGTGACGCGGAACGAGCGGTGGTCGAGCCCGAAGTTCCTGATCGGCGAGTCTTACGGGACGACGCGGGCGGCGGGCCTGAGCAGTTACCTGCAGGAGACGCACGGGATGTACCTCAACGGGGTGATCCTCGTGAGCCCGGTGCTGAACTTCCAGACGATCCGGTTCAATGTCGGTAACGAGATGCCGTACTGGCTGTTCCTGCCGACCTACGCCGCGACGGCGTTCTATCACGGGCGGCTCGAACCGGCGCTCTCAGAGGATCTGCGCTCGTTGATGGACGAGGTCGAAGAGTTCGCCGAGACGGAGTACCTCGTCGCGCTGGCCAAGGGCGACCGGCTGACGAGGTCTGAGCGTGACGAGATCGCCTCGAAGCTGGCCCGGTACACGGGACTCTCGAAGCGGTACATCGAGCAGACCGACCTGCGGATCGACATCTTCCGCTTCACCAAGGAGCTGCTGCGCGACGAGGGGGTGACGGTCGGACGCCTCGACTCGCGTTACAAGGGGCGCGACCGGCTGGATGTCGGCGACCGGTACGAGTACGACCCGAGCTACTCGGCGATCCTCGGGCCCTACTCGACGGCCCTGAACGACTACATGCGCCGCGAGCTGAAGTATGTCAACGACCATCCCTACGAGATCCTGACCGGTCGCGTGCGTCCGTGGAGTTATGCCCAGGACCAGAACCGCTACGCAAACCTTGCCGAGAACCTGCGCAGCGCGATGAACCGGAACCGTGATCTGTACGCCTGGTTCGCCTGCGGGTACTACGACCTGGCGACGCCGCACTTCGCGGCCGAGTACACGATCAGCCACATGCAGCTCGACCCCGAGCTCCGCAAGCAGGTGATGCTGAGCCACTACGAGGCGGGGCACATGATGTACCTGCGGATCGCGGATCTCGAGAAGCTCAAGGTCGACGCGGTCGAGTTCTACAGGCGGGCGCTTGGTGATTGAGGTCGTGAAGCAGTCGGCAAGAGACCCGACTCTTCGCTGCGCTCAGAGGTCGGCGTCCAGCTCTCGCGGCGGAATGTGCGCCATGCAGCGATCCGCGCAACCTTGACGCCGATCCCTGAGCAACGCGAAGGGTCGGGTACGAACTGTTATCAGAGCCCGATCCGTCCTCACCCGATCAGCGAGCCCGCGAGCGACATGCCTTGGGCCGCGTCGATCCGGACCTTGACGAGGCGCCCGATGAAGTCGGCCGGGGATCGGCCCTCGGGCGTGTCGAAGAAGACGATCTGGTCGCCGTCGGTGCGACCGCTGAGCTGGACGGTGCCGTCAGCGTCGATCGACGCGATCGCGCCGTGGCTCTCTGCCGCCTCGCGGGGCTCGCGCCCCGAGACGGTCAGCGAGATTGTGTGGTTCGCCTTGTTGCGCAGACTGGACTTCTTCAGGCCGGCCTTCTTCTTCGCCCTGCGGCTGGGTCCCTCGACATACACCTCGAACTCGCGACCGACCTGCGCTCGGCCGATCTCCTCGGAGATGCCCGTCTGCAGCGCCAGCAGCTCGTTGTTGCGCCGGCGCTTGACCTCGTCGGGCACATCGTCGGGGATGCGGTCGTAGGCGACGGTGCCGGGGCGGGGCGAATACTTGAAGATGAAGCAGTTCTTGTAGCGGCTGCGCTCGAGCAGCTTCTTTGTCGCCTCGAAGTCCTCGTCGGTCTCGGTGGGGAAGCCAACGATGATGTCGCCCGAGATCATCAGCGGGCGGCCGAGCTCGGGCTGGTCGAGGTACTGGCGCGCGCGGGCGA
>SLFH01000324.1 GCA_007124345.1 Phycisphaerales bacterium
CCCTGGTCGTTCGGGCCGGAGGTCGAGGCGACCAGCCGCAGGGCGATCCAGCGCCGATACGCGCTGATGCCGCACATCTACACCGCGTTCTGGCAGGCGCACCGGCACGGCACGCCCGTCGCCCGCCCGCTCTTCTACGCCGACCCCGCCGACCCCGCGATCCGCAGCGAGGACGACGCGTTCCTCCTCGGCGACGGGCTGCTCGTCAAGTGCTTCATGAACCCGCAGATGGACCGAACCGTCGTGATGCCGCGGGGCATCTGGCGAAAGTTCGATTTCCGCGACCGCATCGAGGGGGACGAGAGCGACCCGCACCTGCCCGAGCTCTATGTTCGGGGCGGGCGCATCGTCCCGGCGGGGCCGGTGATGCAGTTTGTCGATGAGATGCCGCTCGACCCGCTGACACTCATCGTCAGCCTCGATGAAAACGGCTTCGCCGAGGGGCTGCTCTACGAGGACGCCGGCGACGGCTTCGAGTTCAGACAGCCCGAAGGCCGACGCCTCACCCGCTACGCCGCCACCATCAGCAACAACACCCTCACCATCGAACGCGAAGACATCGAAGGTGAGTGGCCCCGCGAGCAACGCACCGTCAGAGTCATCCTGCTCACAGACGAAGGCATGCTCGCCGCCGACGCGACAGACGCCCCATCAATCCGCATCAATCTCAACAACACCGAACGCATCGACTGACGACACAAACCTGTGGCACTGGCGGCTCGCCCGACAGTGTCTTCCAGGTGGCCCGGCTCGCCGAGCCGGGTTCCCCCACACCCCTCCAAAAAAACACTGGCGGACAAGCCGCCAGTACCACAGATCTCAAAGGGAGTGAGCCTCACCCGCGCTTGTAGAACGGCATCGGCGCCACCTTCGCCGTCAGCGTCGCGCGACCGGTGTCCACGCCCAGCTCCGTGCCGACCTCGGCCAGATCGCGATCGACATACGCCATCGCGATCGGGTGGCCCAAGGTCGGGCTCATGCAGCCGGAGGTCACGATTCCGATCTCGCGATCGCCCTGGCGCACCACCATGCCCTGCCGCGGCGTCCTTTTGTCGTCGAGCGTCAGGCCCACAAGCCTGCGCGCCGGCCCGCCGTTGTCGCGGATCTTCTTCAGCGCCTCCTGCCCGACAAAGACGGCGCCTCGCTCGTCCTGGTCCTTGTCGAGACTGATCGCGAAGTCCAGCCCGGTCGAGAGCGCGTCGATCTCTTCACCGAGCTCGTGCCCGTACAGCGGCATCCCCGCCTCGAGCCGCAGCGTGTCGCGTGCGCCCAGCCCCGCGGGCTTGATCGCCGCGTCGGGCTCGTTCATCTTCACATCCTTGAGCAGCAGCTTCAGGGCCATGTCGACGGCGCTCGTCGGCAGAATCACCTCGACCCCGTCCTCGCCCGTGTACCCCGTGCGCGAGACGACCACCTTGAGGATCAGCAGGTTCTTCACGGTGAACCGGTACCGCTTCAGCGTCGGGATCTCCTGCGAGAACTTCCCGATCATCTCCATCACCTTCGGGCCCTGCAGCGCGACCATCGCGGTTTTCATGGTCTGGTCGTCGATCTTGGCGGCGAAGTCGTTCGCCGCACGCACCCGTTCGAAATGATCGAGCAGCTTCTCGCGGTTCGAGGCGTTGACAACGACGGTGTACTCGTCGTCGTCGTGGCGCATCACGATCACATCGTCCTTCACGCCCCCCTGCTCGTTGCAGACCAGCGTGTAGCGGCACTGCCCGTCCTGCATGTCGTAGATCTTGCGGGTGCAGAGCACTTCCAAGAGCCGCCTGGCGTGGCGCCCCGAGACCTTCACCCGGCCCATGTGCGAGACATCGAACAGCCCGCCCGACTCACGCACCTGGCGGTGCTCCTCGACGATGCTCCCGTAGCGGATGGGCATCTCCCAGCCGGCGAACTCCACAAACTGCGCGTTGTGCTGCTGGTGGAACTTCTTCAGCGGGCTCTCTTGCACAGGTCAATCCTCCGCGGGGGCGATCAGGGGCTCATCGATGGGGGCCAAGGGCCAAGGCTAGCCGATCCGCCCGGGGCTGTCTTGCCCGCCCGCTCGTCTACAGGGCGGCGGGACCGACGCCCAAACCGCCAGAGGGCCAGGGCGCGTTGTCCAGAAGCCGCGTCGGCCCGACCCTCGCCGCCAACAACGCCCGCGCCGGACCCGCGTGCCCGGCCCCGATCGGCAAGAGCGTCTCCGCGTCGCGCACCACCGCGTACTCCGGCTCGGCCCCCGTCTCACGCATCATCGCCTCCATCACCCGCTCGGCCTCGCCCGGGTCTGTCTCCCGACCTGCGGCGCACAGCGCACGGCTCAGCGACAGGGCCGCCTCGCGGTCCTCGGGCCCCAGATGCTTGTTGCGGCTGCTCATCGCCAGCCCCCCCGCCTCCCGCACCGTCTCGCCGGGCACGATCTCGACCCCCAGCCCCTCCCGCTCGACCATCGCCGAGATCACCCGGAGCTGCTGCCAGTCCTTCTCGCCGAAGACCGCCGCCTCCGGCTTCACCAGCTCCAGCAGCCGCCTGACCACCCGGTACACGCCCTCGAAGTGCCCGGGCCGGAAGCGGTCCTCGAGCCCGGGCGCCGTCGCCACCGGCGGCAGCACCACCTCCGACGCCGCCTCGCCCGGGGGGTAGACCGCCTCGACCGCCGGCGCAAACACCGCCGACGCTCCCGCCCCCTCGCAGGCGAGCAGGTCCGCGTCCATCGTCCGCGGGTACTTCTCAAAATCCGCGGGGTCGTTGAACTGCGTCGGATTCACGAAGATGCTGACGACACACCCGCCCGAGAGCCCCCGCCGTTCCGCCTCGGTGGCCCCGATCCGGATCAACGCGGCGTGCCCCTCGTGCAGCGCCCCCATCGTGGGCACAAAGACACAGGGCCCGAGGGACGCCAGCTCGCCGGGATCGGTGATCAGCCGCATGAACTACACGGTCGCCTGACGACGCCCGCCCGTCAAGCGGCTACTTGCGGGAGATCATCGCCTTCCACCGGCGTACATCCCCGGTGGTCGGCAACGGTTCGAGGTCCAGATCGATCCGGCAGAGCCCGTCCCCGTCGTACTCGCACGAGTACACCCGCCCGAACAGCACCGTCGGCTCGTCGTCGATCAGGTGGATCGCCACCAGCATCTTCCGGTCGATGTAGCTCATCCGGCGAGTCCGGATCACGAGGTTCGACCGGCTCAGCTCCACCGCGAAGGCGGTGCAGGTCGCCCCGGGACGCCCGCGATCGTCCAGCTCGGAGACATCAAGCTCGGCCCGGAAGCGGTACCCGGCGGGCCGCTTGGGCTTCTTGGGCTTGCGCGGCTTCTCCGGCTCCTCGTCGAAGCCGACATTCGCGAGGAGATACGCCTCGCCGTCGCCGCTGGATAGACCCGAAGTCGCCATCGGAACCCCGCTCAACCTCGACCGCCCGAACCGGACACAACCACGGAGGTAGATCGGCCGGGCGCAGGGCCGGGTTCACCGGGGCCGGGGCGTTCCAGACGGGCGGAAAGCTCAGCGGCGGATCAGGCGGAGCAGCCCGCCGCAGAACCGCGAGGCCCACGACCGCCGTTTCCGGACCACAGGCGCGGGCTTTGAGGCCGAAACGGGCACGAGCAGCTCCATCTCCGCGTAGCTCCGGGGCGGGCGGGCGTACAAGTCCGCACCGCAGGAGGGGCAGCAGAAGACGGGGCCCGCATCGGGCTGCTGGAGGTCCTCGCCCGCATAGCCGCAAGACCGGCAGAGACGCCGGGTCAGGTGGCTGGGCCGGGCGATGCGCAGATCGGTGCCGTCCATGCACAAAGAATACCACAGTTAGACCTCTCCCCCCAACCCGGGAAACTACCCGACATGCAGCCCCCTCTCTCCAGCAGCCGCCCCGACGATTTCGAGGCCTGGTCCGGCCGTTTTTTTTCGCTTGCCGAAGGTCCGTTTTCGTTACCGCTCGGGGGCGAGAGCGGCTTGGTCGCCGGCTATCGCGATGATCCCAGCCCGCTGGCCGAACGTCTCCGCCGCCCGATGCGCTTCGCCCTGCCCCTGACCCGGTGGATCTGCACCGAGCCGGGCCCGTTCCGGAAGAGTCCGTCGGCCCCGGTCCCGCCGACGATGCCCAACTGGTGGGCGGCCCTGATCGGCGACGCTCCCCTCCCGCACCTCACCCCCGATGGCCCCCTCCTGCCAGTGGACCCCGACGAAGCGATCGAGGTCTGGTCCGAGCACGAGCTCGCCGCGCTCCACGCGGCTTGGTGGATCGCCCGCAGCAACAACGACCTCCGCGGTCGCATCGACGACGCCGTCCGCTGGCACACCGAGAACCTCCAGCCCGACAACGCGACGAACCATCCGTGGGCGGTGCATGTCTTCGCGGAGTTCGCCGCCCGCACCGGCGACGCCGACGCCCGCCTCCACGCCGACACGATCTGCAGCAACTACCAGGTGCTCCAGTCGCAGGCGGCCCGCCCGAATGCCGACGAGCCCGAGGACCGGGCCGACCTCTTCAGCGCCCTGATCATGCTCGACGCCTCGCGGGCGATGAAGTTCGCCGCCCGATAGCCACCGGCAAACACCCAACCTTCGCCCGACGCACGCCCGCAAAGCCGGTCGCCTCGACGCCCGGCCCCTATCCTCGTGCCATGACGATCAGAATCGCCGAGCGTGTGCGCCAGCTCAAGCCTTCCGTGACGGTCGCCGTCGCCAACCGGGCCAAGCAAATGGTCCGCGAGGGCGTCGATGTCCTCCAGTTCACGCTGGGCGAGCCGGACTTCGACACGCCCCAGCGGATCAAGGACGCCGCGATCAAGGCGATGCAGGCCGGCGAGACGAAGTACATGCCCACACTCGGCGACCCCGAGACGCGCAAGGTCGTCGCCGACAAGCTGACAAACGAGAACAAGATCCCCGGCCTCACGCCCGAGCACGTTGCCATCAGCTCGGGGGGCAAGCACACGCTCTTCGTCCTGCTGCACTGCCTGGTCGATCCGCCGGCGCCGGGCGAGCAGGCCGCCGAGGCGATCATCCCCGTCCCCGCGTGGGTCAGCTACCGCCCCATCTGCGAGATGGCGGGCGCCGAGGTCCGCGAGATCCCCACAGGGCCCGAGACCTCCTTCAAGATCTCGCCCGAGCAGCTCCGCGAGGCGATCAACCCGCGCTCGCGCGTGCTCTTTCTCAACAGCCCCAGCAACCCCTGCGGCACCATGTACAGCGAGAGCGAACTCCGCGCACTCGCCAAAGTCGTCCACGAAACACGCGACATCGCGCCCGACCTCGTCGTCATCACCGACGAGATCTATGAGAAGATCGTCTACGGGGGCATCGACCACTTCTCGATCGGCTCGGTCCCCGAGATCGCAGAGCGCACCGTCACCGTCAACGGCCTGAGCAAGGCCTTCGCCATGACCGGCTGGCGCGTGGGCTACTGCGGGTGCCCGGGCGAGGCGGGCGCAGCGCTCATCAAGGCGATGGGCACGCTGCAGGGCCAGATGACGACGAACATCACCAGCTTCAACTACGCCGCGACCCGCTGCGCCCTGACCGAGTGCGCAGAAGAGGTCGAGCAGATGCGCCGCGCGTTCGCCGAGCGCGCTGTCGTCATCCAGGATCGCCTCGCCGAGATCCCGGGCATGGTGATGCCAAAGTGCACCGGCGCGTTCTACGCCTTCCCCGATGTCTCGGCCCACTTCGGCAAGAAGTCGCCCGAGGGACGCGAGATCAACGCCGCCCTGGAGTTCTCAGAGGCCCTGCTGCTGGAGGCGAAGACGGCCGTCATCCCGGGCGAGGACTTCGGTGGCTGCGGCAAGAACCACATCCGCATCAGCTTCGCCTGCTCGACCGATCAGATCCACCGGGGCATGGACCGCCTGCGCGACTTTGTCGCCTCGCTGCGCTGAGCCACCAAAGCACCACGCCCTACGCGGAGAGAAGAACCCCATGGCCGACACCCCCGACCCGACCCCCGCGATCCGCGAGGCGGCGGCGCTGCACCAGCAGGGCCGCCACGACCAGGCCGAGCTCGCCTACCGCAACGTCCTCAAGGAACACCCCGCCGAGGCACGGGTCTGGAACATGCTGGGCCAGCTCCTCGCCGAGCGGGGGCGCCCCCGCGAGTGCGAGGCCGCCATCGCCAAGGCGATCGAGCTGCAGCCCGAAACCTTCGTGTTTCATTATTTCCACGGGCTCTCGCTGCTCCGCCTGAACCGCATGCGCGACGCGGCCGAGGCCTTCGCAGAGTCCTGCCGCCTGAACCCCGAGCACATCGAGTCCCACCGCCAGCGCTGCCTGACGCTCCGCCGCCTGGGAGACGCCGACGCCCTGCGCGAGGCGACCGAACAGATGCACGCCTCGCTGCCGTCAGACCCCGACGAGGCGCTCCGAATCGCCGCTCAGTACGAGGGCACGCCCCGCGACGCCGAGGCGGGCGTCCTGCTCCGCCACGCGGCCCGCGTCTCGCCGGACCACCCCGGCGTCCTGACGGCGCTTGGGCGTCGGCTGCTGAGCGTGGGCGAGGCGGCGACGGCCAGGACGCTCCTGGAAAAAGCCGTCGAGACTGCGCCCGAGACGCCCGGCGCCGCCGAGGCCCTCGTGCTCGCCAGCGAGGCCTCTGGTGACGGGGGCTCGGCCCGCTGGTTCGCCGGCGAAGCCCTGCAGCGCGACCCGGGCTCGCCCGAACTCCTGCTCGCCCTCGGACGACTCGACCGGATCGACGGCGACCTCGCCTCCGCCCAGCGGACCCTCGAAGAGCTCTTCAGGAGCGAGCGCGTCACCGGCAAGCTGCTCTACGCCAAGATCGCCTACGAGCTCGGCCGGGTGTACGAAGCTGGCGGCGCGTTCGACCCCGCCTTCGACGCCTTCACCCGCGCCCAGCAGGTCCTGATCCAGCGGACCAAGTACGCCAAGGTCGCCCCGCAGGCCATGCCCTCGATGCTCCGCTTCATGCACGAGGCCTGCCAGACGCCCCCCGAGGGCTGGCCCGAAACTTCCGGAGGTACGACCCCGGTCTTTGTCGTCGGCTTCCCCGGCTCGGGCGTCTCGCTGGCCGGCAAGCTGCTTGCGCAGGCGGAGGGCGCGACCCTCCTCCCCCACTCACCCCTCGCCTCGCTGATGAACCGAGCGACGGCGATCACCGGCGCCCAGCACCCCCGCGCCGCCCTGGACGCGCTCACCGACGAGCAGGCCGCCGAACTCCGAGGCATCTACGAGGCCGACGCCCGCGACGCGCACAACGCACGATCGATTGAGACCATCGCCGACGAAACGCCGCTGCGCTGGATCGACGCCTCGCCCATGAACGGCTTGCGCCTCGCGCTCGTCCGGCGTCTCTTCCCAGATGCCCCAGTCGTCATCGCTTCCCGCGACCCGCGCGACGCCTGCATCACGGCCTTCAGAAGCGTCACCGAGCCGGACTGGGCCTCGGTCCACACCCACGAGCCCGCCAACACCGCCCGCTTCGTCGGCCTGTACACCACCGTCCTCCGCAAGGGCCTCGAAACGCTCGGCCTGCACACGCACACACTGCGCTACGAAGACCTGCTCAAGGACCCCCAAACCGAGCTCGGCAAGGCCCTCGCCTTCGCGGGCCTGCAGGCGGACGCCGCGGCTCTCGCCACGCAGGTCACCCCCCGCAAACTCCCCCTCTGGCACAACTACGCCCACCGCATGCACCAAGCGGTCGAGCTGCTGACGCCGATGGCGGGGTGATGGGTGTGGGGTGTGGGGTGTGGGGTGTGGGGATTTTCCTTACCGCTGGGAAGGACGCCGATCTCTGAGCGAAGCGAAGAGTCGGGTCGAACGCGACTTCAATAACAAAACGCACAGGCCAGAGACCTGCGCCACCGTTGGA
>SLFH01000164.1 GCA_007124345.1 Phycisphaerales bacterium
CAGTTCCGAAAGGTTTTCAAGCCGCTCCTCGTCTGTCTCGCTCTTGCTCGTCTTGGCCTGTTTCTCGTAGGCCGCCTCCAGCCCGCTCTCCTTGATCACGCGCAGCACCAGGTCCGCCAGCGAGCCGGGCGCATCAACCCCCATGAACGAACCGCCACCGGTAAGCCCGTCGATGAGCGAGGCGAAGCGTCCCGACGCATTGACCGCCCGCGCCGTCAGATCCGGCACTTCCTTGGCCGCCCGCAGCCCGTCCATCATCGCCATGCCGCGGCCCGACGCCCACGCCGCGATCCGGTCCAGGCTCGCCTTGCCCAGCCCCCGTGTCGGCGTGTTGACGATCCGGCGCAGGCTCACCTCGTCGGCGCTGTTGGCCACGACCCGCAGGTACGCCACCGCGTTTTTGATCTCTTCTCGCTCGTAGAACGCCGTGCCCCGCGCGATGACATAGGGCACGCCCTCTTTCCGGAAGGCGTCTTCGAGCGCCCTGCTCAGCGCGTTGGTGCGGTAGAGCACCGCCATGTCCTTCCACGCGAGCCCGTGTTCGTCGCGTTCACGCCTGAAGCGGTCGACCACCAGCCCCGCCTCGTGCTCCTCGTCGCGGCAGAGCACGACATCGACCGGTTCCCCGCCCTCGCTGGTGGTGAACAGCGGCTTGTCCTTCCGCAGCGCGTTGTGCTTGATCAGCCCGTCGGCGGCGCCGAGGATCGGCCCCGTTGATCGGAAGTTCTCGCCGAGCTTGATCACCTTCGCGCCGGGGTATCGCTCCTCGAAATCGAGGATGTTGGAGATGTCGGCGCCGCGCCACCCGTAGATCGCTTGGTCGGGGTCGCCCACCACGCAGATGTTCGGCCCGGACGAGGCGTCTTCCAGCCCGGGCACAACCTCGCCCTCGCCGGCCAGCATTGAGGCGATCACGAACTGCGCGTGGTTGGTGTCCTGATACTCGTCGATCATCAGGTACTTCCACCGCGCGTGGCACTCGGACAGCACGCCGGTCTTCTCGCGCAGCATCTTCGCGGTGAGCACCAGAAGGTCGTCGAAGTCGACCGCGTTGGCCGCCCGCAGGGCCTTCTCGTACGCCGTATAGACGACCGCGATCTTCTTGGAGTAGTAGTCGCCCGCCTCGGCCGCGAAGGCTTCGGCGTCTTTGAGCTCGTTCTTGGCGTTGCTGATTGCGCCGAGGACGCTCCGCGGCTGCCAGTTGCCGGTGTTCATGTCCAACTGACCGATCACCCGCTTCATCAGGGCCGACTGGTCGGACATGTCGTAGATCGTAAAGTCGGCCTTGAGCCCCGCCTCGTCGGCGTACCGGCGCAGCAGGCGGGCGCAGAGCGAGTGGAAGGTCGTGACCGTCAGGCCCCGCATCATCCGGGGGTCGCCCGCCAGCAGCGAACCGATGCGCTCGCGCATCTCCCCCGCCGCCTTGTTGGTGAAGGTCAGGGCCAGGATCGACCACGCGGGAACACCCACCGAAACAAGGTGGGCCACGCGACGCGTCACCACCCGCGTCTTGCCCGAGCCCGCTGCAGCCAGGATCAGCAGCGGCCCGTCGATGTGCTCGACGGCCTGCCGCTGCGGCTCGGTGAGTCCTGAAAGAAAATCGGCTGCCGCGTCGCTCATCGGCGGAGCGTAGCCACCGACACGCACGCCCAAGACGGTGATGGACAGGCCCCGTCGGGTCGATACCAGACGAATCGACCGATGAACAGGAGGCCGCTTGCGGGCGTATGGAAAGATGCTGTTATGGTCTTTGTGCGGCGTTCTGCACGCATTGACTGCCCCCCCGGCCTTCTCTAGCGTTGACGCCCGCCGGCGGCGGGCTTCGGTTCGGTGATTGGCGTGCACAGATCGCCCCAGAGAATTCGAGCAGGATGAGTCAGGACCCCAAAGACGCCGATCCGAACAAGACCGCCCCAGTCGGCGATCTGGACGACCCGCTGTCGCTCAACAAGCCGGCGAGGCTGTCGCGTCCGCCCGAGCCCGGCCCCAAGACCGTCGAGGAGGTCGAGCAGCGTCTTCAGGAAGCCGCCAAGGGCGAGACCAACCTCGACACCCTGATCGGTCGCCTCGTCGTCGAGAGCGGCCTGGCGACCGAGGACGAGGTCGAGCACTGCCTCGGTCAGGTCACTTCAGAACCCCGCGAGGAGGTCGGCCAGCGCTCCCTCGCGCAGGTGCTCGTCGACAACGATTTCGTCACCAAACGCCAGATCGCCCGCCTCCGCCAGATCCTCGAGGCCGAGCGGTCGGGCCAGAAGATCCCCGGCTACCGCCTGCTGGGCAAGTTGGGCGCGGGCGCGATGGCGACGGTCTTTAAGGGGCGCCAGCTCAGCCTCGACCGTCTGGTCGCCATCAAGATCCTGCCCAAGAAGTTCAGCGCCAACGCGCAGTTCATCGAGCGCTTCTACGCCGAGGGCAGGGCCGCCGCGCAGCTCAACCATCCCAACATCGTGCAGGCGTACGACGTCGGAAAAGCCGCCGATTACCACTACTTCGTGATGGAGTATGTCGAGGGGCGGACGGTCTACGACGACATCATCAAGCACAAACGCTTCAGCGAGCAGGAGGCGGTCCGCGTCGCCATCCAGGTCGCAGAAGCGCTCCTGCACGCCCACGAGAAAGGCCTCATCCACCGGGATGTAAAGCCGAAGAACATCATGATCAGCCGGGAAGAGGTCGTCAAACTCGCCGACCTCGGTCTGGCCAGGGCGATCTCCGACAAGGAAGCGGCCGAGGCCGAGGCCGGAAAGGCCTTCGGCACCCCGTACTACATCAGCCCCGAGCAGATCCGGGGCCACAAGGACATCGGCCCGCCCGCCGACATCTACTCCCTCGGCGCCACCCTCTACCACATGCTCACGGGCAATGTCCCCTTCGACGGCAAGAACCCGTCGAGCGTCATGCACAAGCACCTCAAGTCCGAGCTTGTGCCCCCGGACCATGTCAACCCCAAGCTGTCCGCGGGGGTCAGCGAGGTCATCGAAATGATGATGGCCAAGAACCCCGCGGATCGCTACCAGAACTGCCGCGACCTGCTGATCGACCTCCGGGCCGTCCGCGACGGGGAGCACCCGCCGCTCGCCCACAAGGAGACGCTCGACGCGAGCATGGTCGCCAGCTTGGCCGAGGCCGAGGCCAAGGCACAGGTCGAGCTCGTTGAGGACCGATCCCAGGCCGAGGGGGTCCCCTGGCACCAGGACTGGCGGACGATCCTCCTCCTGGTCCTCCTGGGCATCTGCCTCATCCTGATCATCTATCTGACCGTCACCCGGAACTGACCGCGATCCGCTCCCGGGTTGCCCGGGGACGATCGGGGGATTAGGCTTGCTAGACCCCGCCGATGTCGGGCGGGTGTATGGCGTCCACCGGAGAACAGGCGTTGCACCAGAATCTCAGATCAGCTTGGATCGTCCCGAGCCCGGTCTCTCGGTGCGCACCCCGACGCCGCTGCATCGGCAGAGCGTGACCCGGCCCCAACGAACCATCCCGAGATTCCGGCGGACCGGGCGAAATGCCGCCCCGGCAGCCTTCCACGCTTTCCCCGCACGGACGGTCCGGCGGGGTATTCAAGCGACGACCCAGTAAGGAGCTCACAAGATCGCACGCAGAAGGTTCTTCCGCGATGCCGGCCCGATCCGGCGCACCCGGATCAATCACATGATCCGGATCTCACCGATCCGCGTGATCGGCCCGGACAATCAGCAGATCGGCATCCTCGACACCGCAGACGCACAGCGCATGGCCACCGAGCAGGGCCTCGACCTCGTCGAGATCCAGCCAGATGTCAGGCCACCGATCTGCAAAATCATGGACTACGGCAAGTACCGGTACGAGCTCTCCCAGAAGGAGCGCAAGAACCGGGCCGCCACCAAGCAGCCCGAGCTCAAGGAGATCCGCCTCGGAAGGTCGGTCAAAATCGACCCCCACGATGTGCAGATCCGCATCGACCAGGCGCGGCGATTCCTCCTCGACGGCCACAAGGTCCAGATCACCCAGCGATTCAGAGGCCGCGAGATGCAGCACCGCGACCTCGGCCTGGAAAACCTCCGCGAGTTCGTCGACGCCCTCTCGGACATCGCCAAGGTCGAAGTCGACCCGCGCTGGGTCCAGCGTCAGGCCAGCCTGATCCTCGCGCCCGACCGCACCAGGATCGAAGGCGTCAAGCGCAAGGAAGCCGCCGAAGAAAAGGCCAAAGCGGAGGCCGAGCAAGCCGAGAAGGAACGCCTGCAGGCGATCGCCGAAGAAAAGCGCGAGGCCTCCGACAAACGCGACAAGAAAAAGGGCCCCGCCGACGAGCGACAGGTCAACCCCGTCGACGCAGAGCTCGACGAACTCCTCGGCGGCTGAGACCCGCCTCACCCCGCCCCGCCGGGACGACGATCCCCCCCAGCCAGCACGCCCAGCCACGGCTCCAGCCCGTGGGCTGGCTCTGTGCGCGGATCGAGAAAATCAGGCACAATCCTCGCAAACAGCGCGTGACGCCTCGCGTCGGCGATGCCGCCGTCGTAGTGCCCGTACCGCGTCACAAACCGCCACTTCGCCCCAGGGTCGGTGTCCAGCGCGTTGTACACCGCCGCGGCGCTCGGCGCTGGCACCACATCGTCCAAGAGCGCCAGCTTCGCCAGCACCGGCAGGCGCACCCGGCGCGCGTGCACCACCGTGTCCGCCAGCCGGATGTTCGCCAGCGTCTCCTCGAAGCGCCGCCCCGCACAGACCAGCAGCCGCGAAACCTCCAGGCCGATCCCCCCGGACACCGGCCGGTCGACGCGCCAAACCCAGTCCCCCATGCTCGGCAACGCGATCACCAACCGCTCCGGACGGACAAACCTCGCCCCCACATGCGTCGCCGTCACCGCCAGCCCGCCCCCGAAGCTCTCGCCGTGCAAAAACAGCGGCAACCCCTCCCCCCGCTCGTCCAGCCACACCCGCATCACCCGCATCGCGTTGACCAGGTCCGCAACCGCCCCGACATACGACCACCCCATCAGCTCGCCGAGATTCGCCTCACCGATCGGCAGCCCCTGCGCGATCCACCCCTCCTCGGTCTCGAACCACGCCCCCGTGTCCCGCATCGACCCCGGAAACCCGCGCACCCGGATCTCCAGCACCGCCACGCCCCGGTCGACCACCGACGCCCACGCCCCGTCCGCCCGCTCAAGGAAATTGCCGCCCCCGTACCCGTGGCTCGTCACCAGCCCAGCGCGCACCGGCGTCCCCTTCGGCGGCAGCACCAGCCTGCACCCGATCCGCACGCCCAGACTCTCGAACAAAAACTCCGCCGCAGGATCCGAAGGATCCGCCCCGTACGACCCCACCCGCACGAGCTCGGGCGCCTCAGAAGCCACCCGCTCCTGCCAATGACGCCAGAACGCCGAGTGCTGCACCGAAGGCGTCACCGTCCCGACATGCGACAGCGTGCCCAGATGCGAAAAGCCGTAATCCTCCGGCTCGACCATGGCCAAGCATACGGGCCCCACTCCACGGATCCGGGCCACCGGATCCCCCGACGGGGCTCGCCCCCCTCAGAACGCCGCCTCCTCGACACCCCCGTCCCGCTCGACCTGCCCGAGCCGATCGACGCCGAACACCTCGATCCGCCGGCGCTCGCCGTCGAACCAGCTCGCCTCGACGCGCCACCCTTCACCAGCTCGCTCGGCCAGCAACGCCGCCGCCTCGCCCGCGCCCGGCGTCATCGCCTCGACCTCGACCCGCACCAGCACTCCCGCCTGACGCTCGGTCACCGGGCCCGTCCAGAGCTCAGGATCATCGCTGGCCACCCGCGCCATCCAGACCTGACTCGTCCCCCGCTCCCCCTCCCACTCGCGCTGGCTCGTCCACATGAAGTACTGCCCGTCCGGGCTGAACACCGGCAAGCCGTCAAACCCCGTCGAGAAGGTCACCCGCCCGATCGGCCGCTCGCCCTCGCTCATCGCAAACCCGTCCTCGGGGTCCAGACCGATCGCAAAGACCTCGTAGTTCTGGTGCCCCACATTCGAACCGGCGTACACCAGAAACCGCCCCGACGGATGGAAGTACGGCGCCCAGTTCACATGCGTGTTGTCGGTGATCCGGCGCTCGGCGCTGATCCCCGTGATCCCGCCCTCCTCATCGAACGCCAGCACCGCCACAAACAACTGCAGGCGGCTGTCTCCCTCGCGATCCGACCGGTAGCAGATGTACTTCCCGCACGCGGAAAAGAACGGCCCGCCGTCGTACCCGCGCTCCCCCACCACCAGCACATGCTCATCGCGCTCCGCGTCGTAGATCCACAGATCCGCCTCGGGCCTGCCCGTCCGCCGTTCTTCGTCGATCTGCGCATACAGCACAAACCGCCCGCACGGGCTCCACGACCCCTCGGCCGTGTACCCGTCACGCTCGAACATCGCCTCGGCACGCCCCAGCGTCGGTGCCTCGCCGGTCACGAGCGGGTCGGGCATCGTCACGATCGTCATCTCGCTCGGAAACGCCCACTGGTACCGCCCGCCCTCGCGCTGGTACCCCGGCACCCGCCGCTCATCAGGCGGCCCGAAGGTCGTCGCGAACAGCACCTTCGGCTCGGTCGGATGAAACCACCCGCAGGTGTTCGACGAGCCGAACTCGCTCAGCCGCACCGCCTCGCCGATCCCCGTCACCCTCCCCGATGCATCACGCATCAGCTCGGCGACATACATCTGGTAGTGCGTCTCCTGCTCCTCGCCCTCACCGGCCACCGGCGTCGCCTGGAAGATGATCCGCTGCCCATCGGGCGAGAAGTACGCCTCGCCGGCCCGATGAAAATCCGCCGGCGAAGTCAGCCTGATGTGCTCGACCAGCAGCTCCGACTCCAGCCCCGCAGGCGTCGACCCAGCCGCGATCCCGGCACACAGCCCCGCAACCCCGCACACAGACAAAGCTCGCAACACAGACATCGAACGGATCGAGATCGTCATCGGGGAACGCTCCGGTGGGGTACTCAGGATTGCCGCGGGGCGCCGCGCCCGATTGATCGGGCCGCGACACCACCCAACAGTGTTGGCGTGCAGACCGCCCCCGACCAGAACAAACCGCCCCGGAACGCGCCCCACGGCGTCCCCCTCGGCCACCCGCCCAGCCCACAGCCCGGCAACCTCCCAATCGTCTACCAGTCCCCCCGCTTCGTCGTCATCGACAAGCCCTCGGGCCTGCTCTCTGTCCCCGGCCGCTCGCCCGACAAGGCCGATTGCGTCCGCGCCCGCGTCCAGGCGATGTACCCGGACGCCACGGGCCCAATGACCGTCCACCGCCTCGACCTGGAAACCTCGGGCCTGATCGTCCTCGCCCTCGACCCCGAGGCCCAGCGGGCCCTCTCGATCCAGTTCGAAAAGCGCCGCGTCAACAAGCGTTACCGCGCCATCCTCGGCGCGAACCTCCCCAACGACGAGGGCGCCGTCCGCCTGCCCATCGCCCGCGACTGGCCCAACCGCCCGCGCCAAAAAGTCTGCTTCGAGACCGGCCGCCCCGCCGAGACCCGCTACCGCGTCCTCACCCGCTTCGGCGACCGCACCCGCGTCGAGTTCACACCAGTCACCGGCCGCTCCCACCAGCTCCGCATCCACGCCGCACACGAGATGGGCCTGAACGCCCCGATCCTCGGCGACGCGCTCTACGGCAACCCCGCCGCGGCCCCCCGCCTCCTCCTCCACGCCACCCACCTCCGCCTCCGCGACCCCGACACCAACAACCCCGTCGAGATCGAAAGCGAAGCGCCGTTCTGATCTGCGGCGAAACAGATCGCTCCCCACACAGATCTGTGGCACTGGCGGCTCGCCCGCCAGTGTTTCTCACCACCTA
>SLFH01000316.1 GCA_007124345.1 Phycisphaerales bacterium
AGCCGGCGCAGCCAGAGCGCCCCGCCGAGGTCCCCAGCGGCCAGACCGCACGCCGGGCCGGGTCGCGCCCCTACGGCCGGGCCAAGCCCCTCCGCCCCAACGGCAACGGCGACACCGCCGCCTTGCGCTCCACCAGCGAAGAGCGGGCCTGAACCCGCCTCAAGCCCACAAAGGGGCTTGCCCCGATCCCGAGGGCGGGTAGACTCTGTCGCTTGCGGAAAAAGCCGGGCCAGCCCGCCTGTTTCCCGCCGATTCGGGATTGGTGTAATTGGCAGCACGACTGATTCTGGTTCAGTTAGTCCAGGTTCGAGTCCTGGATCCCGAGTGTCAGTGATCTTCTTCGCCAAACGCCCGCTCCATGACGGAGCGGGCGTCGTGCTTTTTGAGCAGCTTTCCCGGGGGCAGGCCCCCCCGGGATCTGGTGTGCGACGGGCGCAGAAGAAGGGCCCGCCCTCGGCCGAAGCCGGACGGGCGGGCCCGAACCCCCGAAACTGGTTTGAGCGGGCCCCCCGTTGGCGGGGCCCGGTCGCGCTCGGCGTTAGCAGCCGGCCGCGAAGGCGCTGAGGAAGGCGAAGAAGTCGTCGGCGTCGATCACGCCGTCGTTGTTGAAGTCGGCCCTCGGGTCGCCAGACGCGAAGAGGCTGAGGAAGAGGAAGAAGTCGTCGGCGTCAACGACGCCGTCGCCGTTGAGGTCCGGCGGGCAGGTCGGGCCCACTCCGGTCAATATACCACGGATCCGGATGTCGTCGATGCTCCATCCGCCGTAAACGACCGACCCGTCGGTCGGGCCCATGTTCCAGCGGATGTAGACGCTGTCCTTGTCGTCGACGATGTCGGAGATGTCGTAGGCGACGACCGACCATTGCGAGGGCTGGACGGTCGGGCCGTCGTACTCCCAGATGGTCGTCCAGTTGAACCCGTCGCCGGAGACCTCCAGCGAGGCGGCGTCCCAGCGCGAGCTCTCGATGGCGAGCCACGAGGCGAACTCCAGCTCGGCGCCGATCACGCCGGTCAGGTCGATCGGCCCGGCGGTCAGGGGCGTCGCCGGCATGTTGTTGCTGTAGTTCCCGAAGAGGTTGTACCCGTAGATGAACGAGCCGGTGTGCGCGGCGAACGGGTTCGAGGTCGCGCCAGTCGGTGCGCCGAACTGCCACTCGCCCGAGACCTGCCACATCGGGTCGGTGTCGAGGAGCTCCTCGAAGACGACCTGCGGCGTGCCGATCAGCAGCGAGACGGTCGCCGAGGCGTTCCCGCCGTTGTCGCTAAGGCTGAAGCCGAAGCTGTCGGGGCCGGCGTAACCCGGCGCGGGGGTGTAGACGATCTCGCGCCCGGTGATTGCGCCGGGGGCGTTGATCGGCGAGCCGCCGGGGAGTGAGAGCGAGCCGTGCGCGGGCATCGAATCGATCGCGTAGACCGCGTCGGGGTCGCCCGAGCGCCCGTCGAGCGTGATGCTGACGGGACCGCCGTCAGTGGCGATCTGCATGTCGCCGGCGGACGGCTGGCAGGGGTCGGCCGAGGCGGCGACGCGGAGGGCCCAGTGGGCGATCTCGCCCTGGTCACCGGCGGCGTTGTCGCGCACGCGGAGGGTCCAGCGTCCCTGGGCGGCCTCTCCGATGAAGTCGGCCAGCACGCCGGGGCCGTCGGGCGGGTTCACGCTGTCGGAGTAGGTCTGGATGATGTCGTCGGCGCTCCCGCCGGTGCGGTCGTGCAGGCGGACGACGGTGCCCGAGGGCGAGATCAGGTCGACATGCAGGTCACCGATCCAGGTGTGGTAGATCACCACCTCGACCTCGACATCGCCGACGCAGAAGATCTCGTTGACATCGACATGGCTGAACGAGGTCTGGTTGTCGAAGATGCCCACCGGCGTGTCGGTCGCGGGGATGACAAAGCGGCCGACATCGAGCGTGACCTCGCGGAAGGTGTCGCCCGCGTTGTTGGTGAGGTTCTGGACGGTGACCGTCGCGTTCTGGAGGCCCGCGGGCAGGCTGTTGACGAGGGAGTTGGTGTCGACGAAGAAGGTGCGCGAGTCGCCGTCGAAGGTCAGGTCGAACTCGATGGAGCTCTGCCCGTCGATGTCGATCCAGGGCTGGTCGGCGCTGACTCGGACGGTCACGGGGGTGGGGCGCTCGCTGGTGACGGTGTAGGAGCCGCTTGCGTTGATCGGGCCGCCCACCGGGCCGCTGCCGAAGAGGTCGGTCGCGGGGCTGACGCCGATCCGGGCCTGGCCGATTTCGAGCACATGATTGCGCGAGTGGTTGCGGCTGGATGTGAGGTCATCGACGCTGAGCGTGGCGTTGTAGAAGCCCGAGGCGAGCACGCCGGCGTCAGGGCTGACGGAGACCTCGACGGTGAACGACTCATTCGGTCCGAGCGTGCCCGAGAGGCCCGAGGTCGAGCCGTCGAGCAGCAGCGGGCCGGCGCCGACGAGGTTGACACTGTAATCCGAGGGGTTCTGCGAGGCGTTCTCGATGGTGTAGGTGACGCTCGGGTTGCTGAACGGGCCGCCGGTCGGGCCGATGTGCTCGACAAGGCCGAAGTTGCTGACGGTGATGCCGAGGGGAGGCACGAGGGAGGCGAACGCGCCGACCGTCGAGACCTCTTCGCCGTTCACCCCGGTATTGGGCAGGACATTTGAGCGGACGCACCCGCCGACGGTGACGAAGTCCGGTGCGCCGCGGACGAGGATGCCCTCGACCTCGCCGGTGAGGGCGTTGACGACCATCGAGCCGGAGTTGCCCCCGTACGCGTCGAGGTTGGCGGTGAAGAAGCCGGGATTCGGGACATCGAGCACCTGCCCGCCGTCGTCGACCTTCTTGGGAAGCACGACGGGGTGGCCGATCATAACCAGCGGGGTGCCGATCGAGGGGCCGCCGGTGCGGCTGAGGGGCACGGGGTTGAAGCCGGTCACATCGCGGTCGACGCGGACGAGCGAGTGGTCCAGCCCGCCGCCGAGGGCGCGGTCGATCAGACCGGACATCACATACACATGGCTCTCGGGCACGACGACATCGGGGTCGGTCGTCGGGCCGAGCTGGTCGAACCCGAAGACGAACGCGACGCTCCCGATGTCGTTGGCCGAGACGCAGTGCCCGGCCGTCACGATCAGGTCCGAGCCGACCAGGAACGCGGAGCAGAAGCCGATCTGCATCTGGCCGACGAACGGCTCGTCGGGGCAGATCGGTGTGCCGAAGCGCTCCGTCCAACGCCGGGTGTTCAGCGTGACGGTCCCGTTGCCGTTGAAGGTCAGCTCGTTGGTGCTGACGACGACGGCGGCGGCCTGGGCGAGCCCGAGGAGGAAGGGGTCGCTGATTTCATAGATGTCGCGACGATCGTCGTTGCCGTAGATAACCTCGGGCGAGGGGCCCTGGAATCTGCGGGTGGTGTACCAAGCCTCGACCTCGGCCCGGCGGAGCTCGACCTCGGAGAGGGGCTTGGGTCCGCCCTCTTTTTCGATGGTCTGGGGGTCCGGCTGTGCCGCGGCAAACGGAGCGCCGGACGCTACTGCCGCGACCATGAGGCCGCGAACGATCGATTGCTTCATCTCACAACTCTCCGAGAGGCCGAAGCGGCCATTGCCAAAGACCCCCAATGAGCGCCGGCCGAGACGCCGGCGCGTCAATTTTTCCGATCGCGCCAAGGTAGCGGAGAGGGCGGGGGCGTGCAAGCCTTGCGCTGTGATGAGAGTGTGTTCTCAGCGGATTGGGGCGTCTGCGGCCCCGGTCTGCTGGATCCGCAGCAGTTCCGAGAACCTTCCGCCGGCCTCGGCGAGCTCCTCGTACCCGCCCCGCTCGGCGATCCGGCCCGCTTCGAGCACGAGGACGAGGTCGGCGTCGCGGATGGTGCTCAGGCGGTGGGCGATGATGAAGGTGGTCCGGCCCTTCATAAGCTCGCGCATCGCGCTCTGGATCAGACGCTCCGACTCGCTGTCGAGGTTGCTCGTCGCCTCGTCGAGGATGAGGATCCTCGGGTCGGCCAGGATCGCCCGGGCGATGGCGATCCGCTGGCGCTGCCCGCCCGACAGCCGCACGCCACGCTCGCCGATCAGGGTGTCGTACCCGTCGGGGGTGTCGGTGATGAAGGTGTGGGCGTTTGCGGTCCGCGCGGCGTCGATGATCTCTCGCTCTGTCGCGTCGCGCCTCGCGTAGGCGATGTTGTCGCGGATCGTCCCGTCGAAGAGGAAGACATCCTGCTCGACGATGCCGAGGATCGAGCGGTAGTCGTCGGGGCGGATGTCGCGCGTGTCGATCCCGTCGAGCAGGACGCGTCCCTTCGTGGGCAGGTAGAACCTCGCGACGAGGTTGCAGAGTGTCGTCTTGCCGGCGCCGCTGGCGCCCACGAGCGCGACGATCGAGCCGGGAGGCACCACCGCGTCGATCTCCTCGAGCACCGGTTTCTCTGAGCCGGGGTAGACGAACGAGACCGAATCGAGCGTGACCTCGCCGGCGACGCGGTCGCGGTCCAGGCGTGTCGCGCCGGGGGCGACCGACTCGTGTTCGAGCGGTTCAGAGAGCAGGTCGAGCACGCGGTCGAGGCCGGCGAGCTGGTTCTGGATGTTCGTGGCGCTGACGACGAGGGCCTCGATCGGCCCCAGCAGCATCAGCAGGTAGGCGGTGAACATCATGAGGTCGCCGATGGTGAGGTTGCCCTCGATCACCTGCCACCCGCCGTAGAGAAGGATCGCAGAAGAGGCGATGGGGACCAAGAGCTGCCAGACGATTTCGAGCCCGCGGCTCCACCACCAGGCGAGGATCTCCTGGCGCATCATGAAGGCGTTGCCCCCGACAAAGCGTGAGGCCTCGCCGGTCTCGCGTCCGAAACCGCGGACGACGCGCAGGCCCGCGAAGACCTCGGTCGAGTGCCCGTCGATGCGCTGGCGGCTCAGGCGGATGTCGCGCCACATCGGGCGAAGGCGGTTGATCCACGCCCGGTGGGTCATCCAGATCGTCGGGAGGAGCACCAGCGATCCGATCACCAGGCGCCAGTCGGTGAGCGCGAGGATGACCATCGTCAGGCTGACCTGGACGATGGCTCTCCATGGGTTGTAGACCATGCTGAACAGCAGCTCGCCGACGCCTCCGGCGTCCTCGCGCAGGATGCTCGCCACCCCGCCGGACTTGAGGGCCTGGGCCCGGTGCAGGGGGAGTCGGACGGCGTGGGCGAAGACGCGCCTGCGGACGGAGATCTGCACCCTCTTGGTCAGCCGCGTGGTCTGCCAGCGGCCCCACATCCCGACGCTGACGCTGACGATCGTGATCGCGACCATCGCGCCCGAGAGGATCCAGAGGAGGCTCATGCGGTCGGTCGGCAGGCCGAGCGAATCGGGCAGGCCCTCGGGGCCGGGGGTGTCCAGCAGGATGAAGTCGATGGCGATCTTGGTGGAGTAGGGCATCGCCAGCCCGAGCAGGGTGCTGACAGTCAGCGTGCAGAGTGCGAGCGCCATGGTGAGGCGCTGGCGGGGATCGAGCAGCCCGATAAACCTCGACGCGAGCGAGAAGGCCGGGCGGTGGCTCCTCGGGCGGGCGCCCGGCTCGGGCTGGGGGCCGTCGGGGGCGACCTGCTGATCGGGCCTGCGCGAGCGCCGTTCGATCCTGTACTGTCTAAAGCGGCGTCCGCTGCCGGCGCGTGAGTGCATCGGTCGATGCTACGCCCCGACGGTCACGGAGCGTTCGGGGTGCTATGGCGGGGGGCGGGCGCTGCAGGTATGGTGTGCGGCCACGCGCGGGACGGGCGGCGGGCCCGAAGCCGACAAACTACAGGAGCCACCGATGGGCAAATCCTCCAGACTCGCGCTGCACTGGCAGATCATCATCGGCCTGGTTCTCGGCATCGTCGTCGGGCTGATCCTCAACTGGACCTGGACGCCCTACACCTGGGGGCACCTCGGCGTCGGCGACCACACCAACTACCTCCGAGGGCAGCCCGGGGAGCTGGGCGACCGCCCGCCGGACCGCTCGCGCGACGCGGTCGCCTGGCTGCGGACAGAGGTGGAGGATCTGGGCGTGGGCGACGGGGCGCAGCCCCTCAAGCCCCCGAGCAACGCGTACACCGGTCGCGTGGTCGCGTGGCTGCTCGACCCGATCATCTCGATGGAGGCAGACGCCGCCGAGGCGGAACAGCCGGAAGCCGATCCGGCGGAGGACCCGGCCAGGGATCCGTCCCAGGAGCCGCCGCCCGCGCCCGCCTTCGACCCCGAGCTTCGTGCGGAGGCGAGGGCGTGGCTGCTCGAGCGGATGGACACGGCGCTGGAGACGATCGACGAGCGGTCGA
Organism: Phycisphaerales bacterium; assembly: GCA_007124345.1. Lineage (GTDB taxonomy): Bacteria > Planctomycetota > Phycisphaerae > Phycisphaerales > UBA1924 > SLFH01. Next base: position 6,271 of record SLFH01000316.1, read on the forward strand.
ACTACGCCGTCCGCCCGATCCAGCCCCCCGACGATGAGCTGTTGGCGATCGAGGTTCGCTGGCTCGTGTCGCCCCTGGCGGTCGAGGACCCCAACGCCGAGGCGGGCTTCGCGGCCGCGATCCCCAAGCTCGTGGCGAACCTGAACAACATGGTCGGCGAGCTCTTCAAGAGGTCGCTGCTGTTCATCGCGGTGCCGATCGTGCTGTTCAGCCTGATCGCGGGCGTGGCGAGCCTGAACGACACGGCCAAGCTCGGGCGCATCGGCGGCAAGACCATCGGCATCTACATCTGCACGACCGCCCTTGCGATCACCATCGGCCTGACCCTTGCGAACCTGATCGGCCCGGGCAAGGTGACGAGCGAGCGCCACCAGGCGTACTTCGACTCGATGATCGAGGGCGCCGAGCCCAAGACCGAGGCCCCGCCCAATGTCTGGTCGTTCCTCCAGAGCATCGTGCCGACCAACCCGTTCAGCGCGATCGCCAACGCGGAGATGCTCCAGGTCGTTTTCACCGGGCTGGTGATCGGGATCGGGCTGACGCTGATCCCGGGGCGGAGGTCGGCGCCGGTGGTCGCCTTCTTCCAGACGCTGACAGATGTGATCATCAAGCTCGTGATGCTGCTGATGCTCACGGCGCCCTACGCGGTCTTCGCCCTGATCGTGCCGGTGGTCGCCAGCCTCGGGCTGGAGATCCTGGGCATGCTGATCTACTACGCCTTCTGCGTGCTGCTGGGGCTGGCGATCATGATGTTCGTTGTGTACCCCGGGCTCCTGCGCCTGGTCACGCCGGTGCGTTACGGGAGGTTCTTCGGCGCCATCGCGCCGGCGCAGCTCCTGGCGTTCAGCTCGTCGAGCTCGGCGGCAACGCTGCCGGTCACGATGGAGTGCTGCGAGCGGCGTCTTGGCGTCAAGGAAGAGGTCGTCAGCTTCGTGCTGCCCGTGGGCGCGACGATCAACATGGACGGGACGGCCCTCTACCAAGGCGTCGCGGCGGTCTTTATCGCCCAGCTCTTCGCCCTCGACCTGACCATCGCCCAGCAGCTCACGATCGTGCTGACCGCGACGCTCGCCTCGATCGGCACCGCCGGCGTCCCCGGCGCAGGCATGGTCATGCTGGTGATCGTCCTCCAGAGCGCGAACATCCCCGTCGAGGGCATCGCGATCATCCTCGGCGTCGACCGCCTCCTGGACATGTGCCGCACGGCGTGCAATGTCACCGGCGACGCGGCGGTCTGCGCCGTCGTCGGGCACACCGAGGGCGAGCTGCTCACCGAGGAGGAGGTCGAACGCCTCTACGGCGACATCGACGACCCCGAGACGATCGACGAGGGCGACCCGCCCGGGGATGAGCCCCCCGACGCGCCTCTGGTGCCCGAGAAGAAGGGCTAGTCGTCGGTCCCCATGCAAGGAAACAACCGGCCGGCCCCGTTCGAGGCCGGCCGGTCCAATGCGCGGGCAGGGCCAGGGGGTCTGGAGGAGATGCTCCCCCCGGCCGGCCCTTGGGGTGGTCCGGCGAT
>SLFH01000317.1 GCA_007124345.1 Phycisphaerales bacterium
GCGATCCCTTCGGCCGAGGGCTCGACCTGCTCGATCGGATCCTGACCCTCGCGGAACGGGCTGTACGAGAAACCGCCGACCCGCTCCAGCGGCTGCGCCAGCGGCCGGATCTCGAACCCGGCCAGCGCCCACCAGGCCAGCGAATTCAGCGCGAGCACCGCCAGCAGCGCCCCGAGCACGATCGAAATTTTTGAACGGGACATACCGAACAACATGCTGTCCGACTCCTCGGAATCAGCCCCCCAAACAAGAGCGCCCGCCGACGAGCGACGACGCCTTCGGCCCGGCATCCCGTTCACATGCCGCGGGCCACAATCTGTTCCCGTTCTCGACTTTCCCCACACCGCCCCACGAACAGAGCGCTGCACCTATCGGCGGATCACAGCGGTAGCGAACACCGAACGCTCGCAGCCCCCACTGCTGATCCATCGATTGTGCGGTTATCACTCTCTCTCAGGGGCTCCCGCTATCGGAACCGAGCTCTGCCGTTCCCGGCGGCGCTCCCGCTGTCGCGCGAGAGCCCCAAGTGTGCGGACGCCCCTTAGTCGATGAGCAATAGTAATTGAGACCCGCACACCGATCAACCGACCAAACCCTTGCCGCATGAGTCAAGCCCGGGCCGATCACAAGATCGATCCGCCGACAGCCACAGCAAGACCCGAAGGCCGGCGACCTGCGCGCTCGAAAAGCAAGGCATCGACGCGAGCAAGGCTCGATAACCTGCACACATGCCCACCGCACCCGTCCGCATCGCGCTCTGGTCCGGCCCCAGAAACATCTCGACCGCCATGCTCCGCTCGTGGGGCGCACGCCCCGACTGCGCCGTCTCCGACGAGCCCCTCTACGCCCACTACCTCAAAGCCACCGGCGCCGAACACCCCGGCCGCGACGAGGTCCTCGCCGCCCACGAGAGCGACTGGCGCCGGGTCGCCGAGCACCTGACCGGTCCCGTCCCCGAAGGCCACCCCATCTGGTACCAAAAACACATGGCCCACCACCTCACGCCCGAGATCGACCGCGCGTGGGTGCTCTCCCTCAAGAACGCCATGCTCATCCGCGACCCGGCCGAGATGATCACCTCGTTCATCAAGGTCATCCCCGACCCCGCCCCCGAGGACCTGGGCCTGCCGCAGCAGGCCGAACTCTCGGACTGGATCGAGTCAGAGACCGGCCGCCGCCCCCCGGTGATCGACGCCCGCGATGTGCTTGAAGACCCCGAGGGCATGCTCCGCGCCCTGTGCGACGCCCTCGGCGTCCCGTGGGACCCCGCCATGCTCTCCTGGGCGCCCGGCCCCCGCAAGACCGACGGCGTCTGGGCGAAGCACTGGTACGACAGCGTCTACCGCTCCACCGGCTTCGCCCCCTACCGCCCCAAGCACGAGCCCGTGCCCGACCGCCTCAAAGAAGTGCACGCCCGCTGCCGCGAGATCTACGACCGCCTCCACGACCGGCGCTTCACCCCCTGAACCCGCTCGCTTCGCCCGTTACACTCCCCGCCATGCTCCAGAAGTTCGACCAGCGCAACAAGGACCTGCTCGTCAACATCAACGGCGAGCTCGTCCACCGCGACAAGGCGGGCGTCAGCCCCTTCGACTCGGCCGTCCAGGGCGGCGACGCCGTCTGGGAAGGGCTGCGCGTCTACAACGGCCGCATCTTCCGCCTCGGAGCCCACCTCGACCGCCTCCGCTCCAGCGCCAAGGCCCTCGCCTTCAGCGAGATCCCGTCCCACGAAGCGATCACCGAAGAGATCCGGCGCACGCTCGGCGCCAACAGCATGCGCGACGCCGTCCACATCCGCCTGACGCTCACGCGTGGCGTCAAGCTCACCAGCGGCATGGATCCCCGCCTCAACACCGCCGGCCCGACGCTCATCGTCCTCGCCGAGCACAAGCCCCCCGTCTACGACGACGCCGTCGGCGCCGAAGGCCTGACGCTCATCACCAGCAGCGTCCGCCGCTTCCCCCCCGACTGCTTGGACCCCAAGATCCACCACTGCAACCTCATCCAGTCCATCCTCGCCAAAATCGAAGCCAACAACGCCGGCGCCGACGACGCGGTCATGCTCGACACCCGCGGCTTCCTCGCCGAAACCAACGCCACCCATGTTTTCATCGTCACCAACGGCAAAGTCGAGACCAGCCGCCTCGTCGCCTGCCCCGAAGGCATCACCAGGGAAACCGTCCTCGGCCTCTGCGAGCAGAACGCCATCCCCTCCGCCCAGCGCGACATCTCCATGCCCGAGGTCTATCGCGCCGACGAGGTTTTCTGCACCGGCACCATGGGCGAACTCGCCTGGGTCGGCAAGGTCGACGGCCGCCCGATCGGCGACGCCCGCATCGGCCCCGTCACCACCCGCCTGCGTTCGCTCTTTGCAGAACTCACCGCGACCGAGGGCACACAGGTCGTCTGAACCCTATCCCCAGCGGGAACGAGCAACATGAACATCACCATCCTCGGCGTGCACCCCATCGAAGCCGAAGAGCCCTGCGATCTGATCGAGGTGCTGATCGAAGACGCCCCCCGCCCCATCGACTTCGGGCACTTCGTACAACCCGACCCCAGCCGCCCGCCGCCGAACTGGCAGACCGCCTACGACGAGCACTACCTCACCCCCGATGGGACCGCGTTCCTCAACCCCGACGATCCGAGAAGGCCGCCAGACTTTGCGTCATGCAACGGACATCTCCGCGCCGCGTTCTTCATGCACTACCTCGACCGCGACAACCCCATCCTCACCCCGGCAGGATCGATCACCCTGCCGGATCACACGCCGATGCCGGATCGCCTGAAAATCGTTCGTTACGAGGCGCCCTGATCCCGCAGATACTCAGAAACCGTGTGCAGATCTCAACAGCCGGATCACGCGCTCCCCTCGTCAACCACCCGCAGATCGATGTCGTACTCGATCGTCGACGCCACGCCCGTACCCCGATACGAACCGCTCACCGGCGCCGCGAGCCGGTGATCGGGCGCCGAACACAACGCCACGTGCCCGTCGGCGACCGCCAACCCCAGGCTCGGGTCGTACCCCCGCCAGCCGGCCCCCGGCAGGTACACCTCCGCCCACGCGTGCAGCTCTTGGCGCACCGTCTCGGGCGGGTGGTGCACCGAGTACCCGCTCACGAACCTCGCCGCGAGCCCCTGGCTGCGGCAGGCCGCGACGAACAGCATCGTCACATCGCGGCACGCACCGCGCTTCTGCTCAAGCGAATGCGACGGCGCGAAGGGATCTCCATCCTCGCGCCCGATCATCGCCCACTCCGCGTGGATCGTCTCGGTCAGCAAGTTGAGAAACGCTGCGGGCGAACGCTCCGACTGATCGGCAAGACGCTCCGCCCACCGAACAACCTCGTCGCCGTTCTCATCTTCCACCGGCGCGAGCATCGGCGCAAGCGCCGCGGCCTGGGCGGCCTTGTAGCTCGCGGGCAGGCTCGCCGCCCCATCGTCGGTGATGATCCAGTCGAACGGGTTGTCCCGATCGGTCCGCACACGAGACCTCGCCTCGATCCGCAGCGATGGGTGCGCCCCGTCGAACCAGAGCATGCTCGCCTCCACGCCGTCGTGTTCGGTCGTCCGTGTCAGCCCGGAGGGATCCGGGTCGACCCGCATCGAGAACGAGAGCAGTCGCTGCGCCGCGTCGCTCCTCGGCGTCAGCCGCACCGTCAGAGGCTCGACGAAGACCGGGCGCCCGTAGACATACCGGATCTCGTGGCGGATATCGATGAGCACGCTCACCTCCCCCCGTCTGCATCGAGCTTGTCGAGCACGGTCTTCGACCACCCGTTCGGCGCCTCGCGGAACGCGCTCACCACACGATCGTGCCACCACGCCGAGAGCTCGCGCGTGTCTTCCTCGTTGTAGCGGTGCTCGGCCATCCGGTACGAGTCGCGCCGGTACACAACAACATCGATCGGGTAGTCCACATCCGACGCGCTCGCACGCGTCGCGTCGAAGGCGATGAACCCCGCCTTGAGCGCGTCCTCGATGCTCGACTCGTAGGTCAGCGCACGGTGCAGCAGCGGCTTGCCGTAACGCCCCTCGCCGATCACGAAGTAGGGCGACCCTCGGCTCACCTCGACCCAGTTGCCCTGGGGGTAGATCATGTACAGCTTGTGCTCGCTGTCGTTCTCGAGCTGCCCGCCCACCAGCGCGTGCAGGTTGAAAGGCAGCCCGGCCTCCGCCAGCGCCTCCTTGTCCTCTCTCGACACCCGCCGGATCTGCTCACCGAACGCGTTGACCGCCTTGTACAGCCGATCGAAGGTCTCGTCCCTCGCCTCGATCACATCCTCGAAATAGGTCAGCGCCTTGTCCCTGGCGGCGCGAAGCCCAGAGGTCGTCACGAACATCGAGTGACGACCGTGCTGGTGAAGCGTCATCTTCCTCGCGGTGATGTACTCAGACCCGCTGGTGATCCGAGTATCCGCGACAGCGACAAGCCCGGTCTCGACCCGGATGCCGATACAAAAAGTCATGAACCCGAGCCTCCGGCCGATTGACGCGAGACGCCGCTCTGCGGCTCCTGCTTCACGGCGATGAAGGTATCGAAGATCGCGGCCCCCGCCTCGATCAGACGGCTCTGGATGCTGTCGAGATACTCGTGCAGCCCCACCGCGATGATCTCATCGATCCGAGCGAAATCAAGATCCGAGCGCAGACGCCCAAGACGCTGCTCCGCCGCGTTATGGAAGGTGCCCACCGGCGACCCCGTGATCGCGTGCAGCGACTCCTCCGCGCAGATCACGCAGTGGTGCACCGAACGCGGGAACTCACGGTCGAGGATCAGAAACTCCGTCACCCGCTGCGGCGTGATCCGCGGGTACTTCTTGCGGTACATCTCGAAAGCCGTCGCGGACTTCAAAAGCGCCGCCCAGTGCAGCGTGTCGTAGGGCGTGCCCACATACTCGAGTGTCGGCAGCACGAAGTAGTACTTTACATCCACGATCCGCGAGGTCTGGTCCGCACGCTCGATCGACCGCCCCAGCCTCGCCCAGTGCCACGCCTCGTTGTGCGACATCGTGCTCTCGGCCATCCCCAGGAACAGATGGCTCGTCTCGCGGATGTCGGCGAGGAACTCGTAGGGAACCTCCATCAGATCGCTGACCGTGGTCGCGTTCGCCACACGCAGGTGCATCCGGTTGATGAGCTCCCACATCTCCGAAGAGATGCTGTCGCGAACAGACCGCGCGTTCTCCCTCGCCGCGCGCACGCACGAAGAGATCGAGTTGACATTCTCCCGGTCCAGCATCAGGAACTGCAGCACGTTCTCCTGCGTCGCCGCGTCCTCGCCGTAACGCTCGCGGAAGAGCGCCTCGCCGCCCGTCGTCGTCACCAGCGGGCCCCACTGTGACGCCGACTCCACCGACAGGTCCAGCATCAGATGCATGTTCACGTCGATGAAACGAGCCACATTCTCCGCACGCTCGAGGTAGCGGCACATCCAGTAGATCGAGTTCGCAACGCGGCTGAGCATCAGTTGTCCATGTCCCCCGCCGCCGGCGGCATCACCGACGCGTCAACGAACGAGATACTCGCGTCAGGCTCGCTCTCAAGCACCCAGGTGTCCTTGCTCCCGCCCCCCTGCGACGAGTTCACCACCAGCGAGCCCTTCCGAAGCGCCACCCGCGTCAGGCCGCCAGGAAGAATGTAAGGCTCCGGACCGTGCAGGATAAACGGCCGGAGATCCACATGCCGCCCCTCAAACTTGTCCCCCACGATCACCGGCGCGCGGCTCAGCGACAGCGTCGGCTGCGCGATGTAGTTCCGAGGGTTCGCACGGATCTTCTCGCTGAAATCCGCCTGCTCCTCCCGCGTCGAGTGCGGGCCGATCAGCATCCCGTACCCACCGGACTCGCCCGCAGGCTTGACCACAAGCTCGTCGAGGTGCTCCAAAACATACGAAAGGTCTTTCTCGCGCCAGCAGAGGTAGGTCTCGACATTCGGGAGGATCGGGTCCTGATCGAGGTAGTACCGGATGATCTCCGGCACAAACGCGTAGATCACCTTGTCGTCGGCGACGCCCGTCCCCGGCGCGTTCGCCATCGCCACACGCCCCGCCCTGTACGCCTCCATCAGCCCCGGCACGCCAAGCACCGAATCGGGCCGGAAGACCTGTGGGTCGATGAAGTCGTCGTCGATCCGCCGGTAGATCACATCCACGCGCCGAGGCCCGCGCGTCGTCCGCATGAAGACCATGCTCCCCTGCGTAAACAGGTCGCCGCCCTCAACCAGTTCGATCCCCATCTGCTGCGCAAGAAACGCGTGCTCGAAGTACGCCGAGTTGAACGGCCCGGGCGTCAGCAGCACCACCGTCGGCGCCTCCCGGTGAGGCGCCAGACGCTGCAGCGCCTCGAGCAGCCTGATGCAGTAATCGTCCACCGGACGCACATTCGACGCCCGGAACACGTGCGGGAAAGTCCGCTTGAGGATCTGGCGGTTCTCGATCACATACGAGACGCCCGAAGGGCAGCGCAGGTTGTCCTCCAGCACATGGAAACGCCCCGTCCCGTCGCGGACCAGGTCCGTCCCCGTGATGTGGCACCAGACGCCTCCCGGGGGCTCAAGGCCCTCGCACTCTTTCCGGTACGCGGGGCACGACTCGATCAGCGCGAGGGGCACAACGCCGTCTTCGACGATACGCCGACTCCCGTACACATCGTCGATAAACAGGTTCAGCGCCGTGATCCGCTGCGCCAGCCCACGCTCGATCGGGGCCCATTCCGCCGGCTCGATGATCCGCGGGATGATGTCGAAAGGGAAGATCTTCTCGTCGGCGTCCTCACCCCCGTACACATTGAAGGTGATCCCCATGTTGATCAGGGCGCGCTCGGCCGCCTGATGCCGCCGAGGAAGATCCCCATCCAACAGCGCCTCGATCCGCTCGACCAAGAGCCGAGACCCGGCCCGCGGCGTCCCGTCGGGCAGGAACATCTCGTCGTGAAAACCGCCTGTGTCGTAGCCACGAAAATCCATAGAGATCACATCATAGGGGAACGGGAGCCTCCCGCCAGACAAAGCTCGACGGACCGCTTCAACAAGAAAGTCCCCGCCGGAGAACCCGACGGAAAGCCATCCGCCGCTGAGCCACTACCCCCCGACCCACCCGAACGCTTTCAGCCGCGGCGTCCAGCGGTCAAGCTCCGCACGCGCAGGCTCCTCGCCCCGCATCCCAGCCTCGTACCACCAGCACGCCTGCACAGGCGCAGCCATGTCCATCGCCAGATCTGCGAGCTGCGCGTCGCTGATATCGAGCAGCGGCGTAGAGATCTCGATCCCCGGAGACCCGTGCGTGCGGGCCTCAAGCCCGATCAGCCGCGAAACCAAGAGCGCCCGGTCGACATGGCACGCCAGATCATCCAGATCCGGCCCGTCCCCCTCCGCCCCGCCGAGCTGCACCGGCCAGACGACCCGCGTACATCCCAGACGCGCCGAATCAAACCCCGCGGCCAAAAGCCGCAGCGTCAGCCGCTCGCCTTCGCCGGTGACTTCCACCGGATAGGGCCGCCCCTCGACCACTTCGAGCCCGTACACACCGGCCTGACGACGCACCGCCTCGGCCATCGGCCCAGACGCATCGCACCAGAGCACCGGAGGGGCCATCGACTTGGAGGCCGCCGCCCGCTCAGACTCGACAATCGTCGCCACAAGCGAGGCCAGCCCGCCATCGTGCAGGATCATCGACCGGATTGACGAAGGCGCCTCGGGCATACCCAAGATAGTAACCGCAAACTATGCCCACCGAGAGCCAAACCGACCCCCTGTCGGTAACGA
>SLFH01000104.1 GCA_007124345.1 Phycisphaerales bacterium
CGCTGAGCGCAGCAGGGTCCGCGTCACCGGATCAGTACTTGTAGTGGTCGGGCTTGTAGGGGCCTTCGACCGGAATACCGAGGTACTCGGACTGCTCACGTGTGAGCGTGGTGAGCCGGACACCCAGCGCGTCGAGGTGGAACCGCGCGACCATCTCGTCGAGCTGCTTGGGCAGCACGTGCACGCCGAGCTCGTAGTCGGAGGTCTTGGTGAACAGCTCGATCTGGGCGAGCACCTGGTTCGAGAACGAGCAGCTCATCACGAAGCTCGGATGGCCGGTCGCACAGCCGAGGTTCAGCAGACGTCCCTCGGCGAGCACGATGACGGAGTGGCCGTCGGGGAACACGAACTCGTCGACCTGCGGCTTGATGGTGACGCGCTGGACGTCGCTGTGTCGGAACAGCCCCGCCATGTCGATCTCGTTGTCGAAGTGGCCGATGTTGCCGACGATCGCGTTGTGCTTCATCCGCCCCATGTGCTCGGCGGTGATGATGTCCTTGTTGCCCGTGGTGGTGATGAAGATGTCGGCGCTGTCGAGAACGTCCTCGAGCCGGACCACCTGGTAGCCCTCCATGGCGGCCTGCAGCGCGCAGATCGGGTCGATCTCGGTCACGATCACGCGGCAGCCTTGGCCACGCAGCGACTGCACGCAGCCCTTGCCCACATCGCCGTAGCCGCAGACCACCGCGACCTTGCCCGAGAGCATGGTATCGGTGGCGCGGTTGAGGCCGTCGATGAGCGAGTGGCGGCAGCCGTAGACATTGTCGAACTTGCTCTTGGTGACGCTGTCGTTGACGTTGATGGCGGGGAAGGGGAGCTTGCCCTGCTCGGCGAACTGATAGAGGCGGTGGACGCCGGTGGTGGTCTCTTCGGTGACGCCCTTGATCGCCTTGGCGACCTTGGTAAAGAAACTCTTGTCCTGCGGGATCGACTCCCGGATGGTCTTGAGGATGTAGGCGTACTCCTCCGAGTCGGTTTCCTCGTTGAAGTCGGGGACCTTGCCGTCCTTCTCGAACTCGGCGCCCTTGAGGACAAGCAGCGTCGCGTCGCCCCCGTCGTCGAGGATCATGTTGGGGCCCTTGCCGTCGGGCCAGGTGAGGATCTGCTTGGTGCACCACCAGTACTCTTCGAGCGTCTCGCCCTTCCAGGCGAAGACGGGGACGCCCTTGGGGTTGTCGGGCGTGCCGTCGCGCCCGACGACCGCCGCGGCGGCGGCCGAGTCCTGCGTCGAGAAGATGTTGCACGAGGCCCAACGCACCTCCGCGCCCAGTTCGACGAGCGTCTCGATCAGCACGGCGGTCTGCGTGGTCATGTGCAAGCTGCCGGCGATGCGGGCGCCCTTGAGCGGCTTCTTGGCGCCGAACTCGCGCCGGACCGCCATCAGGCCGGGCATCTCGTGCTCGGCGAGGCGGATCTCCTTGCGCCCCAGCTCGGCGAGCGAGAGGTCCTTGACCTTGAAGTCAAACGATCCGGCCTTGTTCTTGATGGCGTCCGGTTTGGTCGAGATGGTTGTCACTGCGTGCCTCCGTGTGTTGGCGTTTTGCAAAGCGTTGTTCGTCCGCTTGGTTCGTTTACTCAGCCTTATTCAGGTTCAGTCTGATTCGTTCATTCGGGCGTTGTGGACTCGGTGGGATCCGCAACAAGCGGCGCTCTGGCCGTCGCGACGAACAGGCCCGGGCCCTTGCCCTCCGGATCGCAGGGCAGTTCTCGGTACCGGGTTCGGGTCAGCCCGGCGCGCTCCATGAAGCCGGTCATCGACTCTTCGTCGAATCCGAGGTGGCGGTGCCCGAGCGTTTCTCTGAACTCGGTGCGGTCGTGCTCGGTCATGTCGACGACCAGCGCGACGCCACCGCCGAGATCGGTCCGCAGCACGCGGCGTGTCTCGGCGAGCACCTTGACGGGGTCGTCGAGGTGGTGCAGCACGAGCAAGATGATCGCCGCGTCGACCGAGGCGTCTTCGATGGGTAGGGCTTCGAGCCGGCCCGGTCTGCACTCGACATTGCCCAGACCCTCGCAGCGCTTCTGTGCCGCCGCGAGCATCGGCTCGGACTGATCGACCGCGATGACTCTCTCGACATACGGCGCGATGCGTTCCGAGCCGTTGCCCGTTCCGCAGCCCAGGTCGGCGACGGTCCACTCGGCGGGCAAGAGCGAGAGCAGCGCGTCGGCGGTGAACGCGGTGCCGAAGAGATTCGACCGCAACTCGTCCCATTCCCCAGCGAGGCGTCCGAAGAAGCTCAGGCTGTCGTCGCGGCGCTCGGCGAGCACGCCGGCAAGGCGCCGGTCATCGTCGGCAAGCTCGGGCGTCTGCCCGAGTTGGGAGCGGACGGTGACCCAGAGCTGCCTCGCCTCGACCGGCAGGTCGTCGTGGACGACGCGGTAGAACGAAGCCGTGCCGACCGCCCGCTTTCGCACCCAGCCCCCGTCGGCGAGCAGCTTCAGGTGTCGGCTGACCGTCGACTGGGGGAGCTGAACGACCTTGGCGACCTCGCCGACCGACAGCTCCTCGTTCTCGAGCAGCCGCAGCAGGCGGAGACGGATCGGTTCGGCGAGCGCGCCGAGACGATCGGTAATTGGTTGGATTGCGGTCAGTCGTTTCATCCGTTGATCCGGATGGATTGTAGAATCAATCCAGCCCCGGACCAACCTCACCCGCTGATTTCATCGGCGGGCCGACCTTCGTCGCCAGCGCAACCCGCGTCAGCCGCCCAACTCTGGAGGCTGGATGGCGAACCCCGGGCCGGGCACATGGCCCAGCTCGCGCAGGCGTCTGGTCGCCGCCTCGTTACCGGCGTCGAGGAACAGCACCGACCGGAGGCGGACGAGCTCGTTGCGGTTGTCGCCGATCGACCGATAAAAGCGGGCCAGCGCGAGCTGTGGCTCGACACTCCGGCCCCGGTCGATCCCCGCCGCCTGGCGGTAGGCCACCAGCGCGTCGTCGGTCGCCCCGAGCCTGAGCTGGAAGTCGCCCAGCATGATCCAGTCGGCGGGGCGGCCGGAGTCGCCCGCCCGCTTGCGGAGGTTGGCGATCATCCGTTCGTGGCGGCCCGCGGCGTACTGGGCCTCGGCGAGCGCGAGGAAGTACTCGTCGTTGTTGGGCGAGAGCTGGTGGGCGATCTCGAACTCGTCGGCCGCGTCGGCGTGCCGGCCCATGGCCGTGAGCGTCCGCCCGATGTCGAACCGGGTGCGGGCGTTCTGGGGGTATCGCTCGGCGATCTGGCGATGCCGGGTGAGGGCGAGTTCGTAGTTGCCCACCGCGTAGGCGTCGTACGCCTGAGCCCGGAGGGTCGGGTTGGGATGGGTCTCGCACCCGGCAAGCAGGAAAGCGGCGGCTGCCGCGAGCGTCAGTGTGCGCATGAATGGGATGGCTCGGGCCATGGGTCTCGCTCCGGTGTTGGGAAGGTGGCTGGCCGCGGGATCGGTCCTGCCTTGGGCGATCCTATCACGCCGGGCCGCCCCGTCGCCGGGATACGCTGCACCGATGGACCGCGCCCGACCCATGTTGCTGCTGGAACACCGGACGCGGCCCGGGGAGAGCCACTTTGACTGGATGCTCCAGCGAGAACACGCCCCGGCGGAACCGACAGGCAACGAGCGGATCCTGACGACTTTCCGCGTCGGCGAGCGGATCGACCTGCTGGGCGAGGGGGCGAGCTTCGAGGCGGTCCGGATCCACGACCACCGGCTGCTGTACCTGACTTACGAGGGAGAGATCTCCGGCGGGCGGGGGCGGGTGCTGCGGATGGCTTCGGGGCGTTGCCGGATTCTCGAGGACGGGGCGGGGCGGTTCGCCGCGAAGGTGGATTTCGGGAACCGGTCGCTCTTGGTCGAGGGCGAGCCTTCGGAGGTCTCGGCGTCGCTGGGCGAGGGGAAGGGCTGGCGGTTTGTCGTTCGCCCCGCGTCGCAGAGCCGATAGAGCGACCCATGTGCGGCCTGCTCGCCATCGTGACCCCCGCCGACGCCCGGCTCGACCTCGCCGACGTCGACGCCCTGCGCATGCGCGACGCCATGGCCCACCGTGGCCCCGACGGCGAAGGCCTCTGGCGGAACAACCACCTGCTGATGGCCCACCGGCGCCTCGCGGTGATCGATCCGACCCCCGGCGCCGACCAGCCGCTGCACGGGCATGGGCATGAACACGGGGGCGCGTGGACGCTCGTCTACAACGGTGAGCTGTACAACGACAACGAACTGCGGCGGGAACTTTCGGGAGAGGGCGTCCGCTTTACCACCTCGTGCGACACCGAGACGCTGGGGGTGGCGCTGGGCCGCTGGGGGGAAGGGGCGATCGAGAAGCTGCGCGGGATGTACGCGTTCTGCTTCTTCGATTGGGAGCGGTCGAAGGTGCTGCTGGCCCGTGACCCTTTGGGGATCAAGCCGCTGTACTACGCGCTGGTCACGATCGGCGGCGTGCGCACGCTGGTTGTCGCCAGCGAGGTCCGTGCGATCCTGGAGCACCCGGCGATCGAGGCGAGGCCGGACTTTGCGTGCGTGAGTTCCTACCTCACGACGATCCGCACGACGCTGGACGATCGAACGATGTTCGCGGGCGTGAAGACCGTCCGGCCGGGCGAATGGATCTCGGTGGATCTGCGCTCGCCGGATCTGGCGATGCGTCGGTCGAACTGGTGGGACGGGCGGCATGGGGAGCGGCCCGGTGATACCCGTGGGGCGACGGCGGAGACGATCGCCGATTCGGTCGAGCGCCACCTGCGGGCCGACCGGCCCGTGTGCTCGCTGCTGAGCGGCGGGCTGGACAGCACGATCATCGCCTCGCTGGCGAGCGATGGCGGGCGCACGCTGCGGACCTACTGCGCCGGGGCGAGGGAAGAGGGCGAGGAGGAAGCGCCGGACTTCGCGTTTGCGCGGCTGGCTGCGGAAAAGCTCTGGGCGTGCCACACCGAGGTGACGGTCGGGCGCGACGCGTTTCTTGAGGGCTGGGCGCGTGTGATCGACGACCTCGGCGTGCCGATGAGCACGCCGAACGAGGTGGCGATCAACGCGGTCGCTGCTCGATTGCGCGAGGACGGGCAGGTGGTGGCGCTCTCGGGGGAGGGGGCGGACGAGCTGTTCGGCGGGTACGAGCCGCCTTTGCGGAGTGCCGCGGCGTTTATCGAGCGGGGCGGGCGCGACCCGGGGGACTTCACGATCGAGAACGCCTCGTGGATCCCGCGATCTGCGAAGGCGGGTTTGCTGAACGAGGATGTGTGGCGTGGGATCGAGGGTGACGCGCTTTTGACGGGGGTGTATCGGGAGGCGTTCAGCGAGGAAGAGGCAAGGCTGGGCGAGGACGAGCCGCTGGCGGTGCATCTTGCGATGCACCGGCGGTTCAACCTGACGGGGCTGCTGTCGAGGCTGGACAGCGCGACGATGCTTGCGGGGGTCGAGGGGAGGACGCCGCTGGCGGACGAGCGTGTTGCGCTGTTGGCCGAGTCGTTGCCTATGGAGGCGAGGTTCCGGGTGACGGGCGAGGGAACGAGCGTGGGGAAGGTTGTGCTGCGCGAGGCGTTCGGCGGGCTGGTGCCGCGAGAGATCATCGAGCGGCCGAAAGCGAGCTTCCCGCTGCCCTTCGAGGCGTGGATCGGGGCGGTGTCGGGGGCGCTGGTCGAGTCGGCGACAGCACGCGAGGTGTTCAGTGAGGCGTCGCTGCGGGGCGTGGCGGCCGAGCCGCAGCAGCACTGGCACTATGCGTGGCCGATGCTGAATGTCACCTTGTGGCTGGAGCGCTGGTGGGGATCTGGGCGCAGCTGACAGTCGCCGCGGCTTCGATCATGGCGTCCATCGCGCGGTCGGCGCCATCTACGGTATTGAACGGTCCGAAGCTCAGGCGGAGCGCGCCGGTGCTGATCGTCGCGTGGGTCTCGTGGGCGCGCGGGGCGCAGTGGATGCCGGCCCGCACCAGAACGGCGTGGTCGTGTTCCAAGCGGTCGGCCAGCTCGTGCGGGTCGGCGGATTCGTGGGCGAATGAGAAGACGGCGACACGTTGCTGGGTTGGATGTTGGGGGCCGAGCAGGCGGTAGCCGGCGGCCTGCGCTTCGGGCAGACGGTCGAGGACGCGCCCGATGAGTTCGAGTTCGTGCGCCCGGATCGCGTCCACGCCCTGTTCGTGCAGCCAGCGGAGGGCATGCGCGAGGCCTGCGATGGCGGGCGTGTTGTGGCTGCCCGGCTCGAAGCGGTCGGGCAGGTCGTCGGGCTGTGTGTCCTGCTCGCTGACCGAGCCGGTGCCGCCCTCGCGCCAGGTGTCGAGGAGGTGTTCTGCGCCGGGGCGGATGGCGAGGACGCCGGTGCCGAGCGGGCCGAGAAGGCCCTTGTGCCCGGGGAAGGCGAGGAAGTCTGCGCCGAGCTTTTCCATGTCGATCGGCAGATGCCCGGCGGACTGGGCCGCGTCGATGAGCACGGGCACGCCCGCCTTGCGGCAGACAGTCACGAGTTCGTCGATCGGCTGGAGCACACCCGAGACATTGCTCGCGTGGACGAGGCTGACGAGCGCGGTCTCGGGCCGGATGGCACGACGGAGGTCGCGCGGATCGACGAGGCCGGTCTCGGGGTCGGCGCGCAGGCAGGACCACTCGGCCCAGCCGCGTTCGGCGAGGGCGTTGTAGGGGCGGAGGACGGAGTTGTGGTCGAGGGGTGTGGTAACGAGGTGCGGTCGACGGCCGCTGCGCAGGGCGTTGAAGACGACGCCCTTGATCGCCATGTTCAGCGCATCGGTGCAGTTGAGCGTGAAGATGATTCGCTTGGGCGTTTTGAGCCCGATGAGGTCCGCGATCAGTTCGCGGCAGTCGGCGATGACGGAGGCGCCGGTCCGCGACTCGGCGTACGCGCCGCGCCCGGGGGAAGCGCCGACCTCGGTCATGTAGCGTGCGACCGCCTCTGCGACGCCGGGGGGCTTTGGGAAACTCGTCGCCGCGTTGTCCAGATAGAGGCGGTTTTTCTTGGTTTTAGGCGGGGCTGGGGGCATGCTGCGCGATGGTAGCGCCCGAGCGGCGCCCCGCACCGGTTACGCGCTCTGGCCGGGATCCGCGGGGTGGCGGCCGGGCGTGTCGGCCCGCTCGCGTGTGGCGAGGGTGAGGATGTTTCGCTGGGTCATCGCTTCGCCTTCCAGCTCGCCGGCGACGCGTCCGGCGTTCATGACGACGATGCGGTCGGCCAGCGCCAGCAGCTCTGGCATTTCGGAGGAAACGAGCACGATGGCGACGCCCCGGTCTGCGGCGGCGCGGATGAAACGGTAGATCTCGGCCTTGGCGCCGACATCGATGCCGCGGGTCGGCTCGTCGAGGAGGAGGACGCGGACATCGGGGGCCATCCATCGGGCGATGAGGAGTTTTTGCTGGTTGCCGCCGGAGAGCTCGGAGGGGAGTGAGTTGGCCCAAGCGGTTTTGACGCGGAACTCGGCGAAGCGCTGGTTGATGAGCGCCAGCTCCCGGCGTGCGCTGCGCACGCCGAGCGGGCCGGAGATGGCGGGCAGCACGGGCTCGATGGTGTTCTCGTCAACGCCGAGGTCGAAGAAGAGGCCCTGGCGCCTGCGGTCTTCGGGCACATAGCCGACCTTGCGCCGGATCATGGCGCGGGTGTCGCCGACC
>SLFH01000178.1 GCA_007124345.1 Phycisphaerales bacterium
ACGGCCGCGCACAGAACAACCTTGGACTTCTTCACTTTCTCAACTCCGAATGATTTCTCGCACCCTGGGGCGCTCGTCACCTGTCGCGGCGGTCCGGCGAATACTCATCCCACCGAGAAGACCGCTGCGGCGACAGAAATCTAATACAACCCGACCCAGCACGCAACAACACGCAGCGAAAAGAACTGAATTTATGCCTTATCGGTACACTGCCAGTGAAGCAGCCCGCCCGGATCAGCGCCGTCTGCGAAGCACCCCCAGCACGCCCAATCCGAGCACCGCCGCGGCGCCCGGCGCCGGAACCACCGAGACTGCGCCCGGGCCCGAGATCAGGCTGTCGAACTGGAGGTCCTGCGTGAAGCGGCTCCACTGCGAGACGACGAAGTGGTAGGTCTCGCCCTCGTGGAGCAGGGCGTCGATACGCGACTCGCCGCGGGGATTGCCGTCGGCGCCGCTGCCGTTGGCGAGGGAGTAATCGAGCAGGTGCATCAGGGGCTGCGAGGCGTCGAAGCTTCCCTGGTAGAGGAAGGTCGGCACATCCAGCCCGGGGATGATCGTCTCGAACTCGTACCGCCCCGAGGCCGAGACTGTGAACTCCAGCACGCTGTGGTTGACCGGGCCGAGGCCGGAGACGCCGTCGATGAAGAACGGGCGGCTCCACGAGTCTCCCGCGGCGGTGTTCCCGCTGAAAGAGTGCGTCTGCGTCGGCACGGTTGTGGTGAGGTGGTATTGCACATCGCGGAGGCCGGAGATCCACGGGCCGTTGAAGGCGTTGGCGAAGTTGAAGGTGTAATCGCCGACGCCGCTGACGCCGGGCAGCCCCGCGGGCGAGGCGTCCTGGAAGGGGAAGTCGACGAAGCTGACATCGCCCCCGACACGCCCCCAGTTCATGCCCTGCCCCCCGGGGGCGACGACACTGACGCGGACATCGGTCGACCATGGGGCGGTGCCGTTGTTGGTGTCGGCGTTGACGGCGGTCCAGCGGGCCGTCAGCCCGACGCCGGTGATCTGCACGCCCGGCGTGTTGAAGCTCACGACCTGTGAGCCTCCCGAGGCGGGGAGATTGATGTCAGGCCCGTTGACGGTCGCGACGAGGAGCTGCGAGCCGGAGGCGTTGGCTGGCGCTGAAACAGCGACGCCGAGAGCGGCGGTCGCCAGAACGATCGGTCGGGTCAGGGGCATGATCTCTCTCGTTTCTCTCGGTGTCAGGTCTCGGTGTCAGGGCCGGGCAGGCAAGTCCGGCCCGCCAAACCGGGGCGGAGCCCGGCGGTTCTGCCGGGTCTCGCTCCGCATAGCCGAGAGCATACCGCACGAACGGCGGCCCCCGAAAGGTCCGGAAGATGGAAGCGGGCCCACGCCCCCACTACCGTTGGCTCCGGGGACAGGAGGCCGATCTCATCGGCGGGTTCCCGGACGCTTCGGATCTAGCAGGCGGAGAAACAGCCATGTCGGTACGCATCGGGATCAACGGGTTCGGTCGCATCGGTCGCCTGGTCTACCGCATCGCGGCCAACACGCCGGGAGTCGAGATCGTCGCCGTCAACGACCTCGTGCCCGCCGACAACCTCGCCTACCTGCTCAAGTACGACACGATGCACGGGCGATTCCGCATCAACCACGAGCCGGCGCAGATCGAAGCGACCGAGGACTCGTTCACCGTCAACGACTACACGACCAAGACGCTGGCAGAGCGCGACCCGGCCAAGCTCCCCTGGGACGACCTCGGCGTCGACTATGTGCTCGAATCGACCGGGCTGTTCACCACCCACGACGACGCGGCCAAGCACCTCGAGGCGGGCTGCCGGCGCGTGCTGATCTCCGCCCCGACCAAGAGCCCCGATCAGGTGCCGACGGTCGCGTACAAGGTCAACCACAAGGTCTTCGACCCCGCCAAGCACAAGATCGTCTCCAACGCGAGCTGCACGACCAACTGCCTCGCGCCCGTCGCCAAGGTGATCCACGACGAGTTCGGCCTGGCCGAGGGCCTGATGACGACCGTTCACGCCGCCACCGCGACCCAGCCGACCCAGGACGGCCCCTCGCGCAAGGACTGGCGGGGCGGGCGCAACGCCTACCAGAACATCATCCCCGCCAGCACCGGCGCCGCCAAGGCCGTCACCCTCTGCATCCCCGAGCTGAAGGGACGCCTGACGGGCATGGCCTTCCGCGTGCCCACGGCCGATGTCTCCTGCGTCGACCTGACCTTCCGCACCGAGAAGGCGACCAACCTCGAAGAGATCCAGACCGCCATGCGTGCCGCATCCCACGGCCCGATGGAGGGCGTGCTGGCCTACACCGAGGAAGAGGTCGTCTCCAGCGATTTCATCGGCGACCCGCACAGCTCGATCTACGACGCAAAGGCCGCGATCGAGCTGAACGACAGGTTCTTCAAGATCGTCGCGTGGTACGACAACGAGGCGGGCTACGCCCACCGCTGCGTCGATATGCTGCGTTACATCGCCGAGGGTGACGGCAGAGGCTGAAGCGCCCCCTCAACCAGCCAGCCCGCCCAACTGCTTGAGCACGATCGAAGCCCGGGCGTCTTCGTCCGCCCCCGGATCGATCGCGGCGCGGTAGTGCTCTGCACAGAACGCGCAGGCGACGACAGTGCCGGGCTCTCCCTCTGCGCAGATCCGGATCGGCAGCTTCATGCCGCAGCCCACACAGGCCATCCCGTAGTCCGCCGTCCGCTCGTCATCAGGTCCGGACGGTTGCATTGTCGCCATGAGTCGGACTCCCTCTTCTTGCTCCTCCGAGCATAGGGAAGAAAGCCCATGTGAAGTACTCGGAATCCACAAACTTGTGGAATGCCCGTTCAAAATACGATCAAAATACTTCTCTTCCCGGCCCGGCTCACGGGCAGCCCGCGGCGAACTCCGCAAGGAACGCGAAGAAATCGTCCGCGTCGATCACCCCGTCGTTGTTGAAGTCGGCCCGGCTGTCGCCCGCCGCGAACAGGCTCAGGAAAAGAAAGAAATCGTTCGCGTCAACCACGCCGTCGCGGCTGAGGTCGACGCTGCACTTGTTGACGAAGACCTGAAAGTCCGTCGCCGAGGTGTTGCCGCTGGGCTCGAAGGCGACGACCGTCAGCCGCCTCGGCCCGTGCGGGCCTGTGACCACGCTGAATTCCCAGTCGAAGCGGTCCCGCCTGGTCGCCAGATTCGTGAGGTTGGAGGCGGCGATCGGGTCGGCGCCGGCCGCCAGGCCCCAGAGCACATGCACGCGTTCAGCGGTCCGGTCGAGCGCCCGCACGCGGATCGGCTCGACTTGCTGGGTCAGGTCCTCGCCCTCGCGAAGGTAGACGACCTCCGGCCCGGAGCGATCGACATAGATCACCTGCCGCCACTCGTTGAAGATCGGGGCCGCGCCCGAACGCCGGTTTCCGAAGGCGACGACCGAGATGTAGTGGTATCCCTCGTCGAGCCTCGTCGCGTCGATGGTCTGTTCGTACAGGCCCTCGGGGCCGCCGGTGCTGAACAGCGGCTGGTTGGTTGTCAGGAAGTTTTCATACCCCGGTGTGCCGAAGTCGAACCACGGGAAATCGACCTGCCCGTTGCCGTTCCAGTCCTCGAAGCCCTGATTGATCCTGAACGCCGCGCCCGTGTCGGTGTTGGGATCCAGGGGGTCGGTCTGCGTCGTGCGCAGGCGGAGGGTGATTGTGTCGGCGGTGATGACCGGGACCTCCGCCAGACGCCGACGCCCGGCGGGGAGGGCGGGGTTGTCGGCGGGGATCAAGCCATCGGTCGGCTCGATCTCGACCACGCCCGAGGGCAGCGTCGGCGCGTAGATCACATACCCCTGCCCGTGCTCGGCGGCGCCGGTCCGGTTCCGCGGCACGCGGATCGTCGCCTGCCCCCCAGCCCCGACCGTCACGACGCTGAAAATCTGGCCGGTCGGATCAACGACCGGATCGCCCGCGGTCCCCGAGATCTCGTGCAGACGCGTGCCGGGCGCAAAGCTCGTGTTCACGGTCCGCGTGTCAAAGCCGGTGTCGAAGCGGTCGTTGACGCCGACGAGCGCCTGCCCGTCTCGCCCGCCGGAGATGTTGTTGGGGCTCGACCGCTCGAAAACGATCACATCGCTGTCGCGCTGCAGGGGCATGTACTGCCCCCGTGCGACGGTGTTTCTCGCCCGCACGAGGCGGGTGATGCGATCGTCGAGCGCCCCCGCACGCTCGTCGAAGCCCAGGGCGATCGGCGCGCCCTCGCGCGGGAAGAAGCCGAAGCCACGCTGCACCGCGCGGGCGTTGTAGTACACGATCGTGTGCCCCGGGCGCATCAGCGTGTACGCGTGGGCGAACAGGCCCATCTGCCGGTCGGTGGGGAGCGGGGGCATCGAGCCGCCATCGCCCACCGACCCGTTGTCGTGGCTGAAAACGTGGTTGACGCCGACCGAGCCGTTGATGAGCCCGTCGTCGATGAGATCGATGTGCCCGCCCCCTGAGTTCTCCAACGAGGCCCAGTCGCCGAACCCTCCGGCGTTGATCAGCTCGCGCAGGCGTGCGGCCCCGTTGAGGTCGAGGGCGTCGCGGTTGCCGAAGCCGTCGTTCTTACGCACGAAGTTGTTGAAGACGAACGAGTTGTCCGCCACGCTCTCGCCGAAAGAGAACGGCGTCGCGGTCCGCCCGTCGGGCGTCGTCCAGCGGTTGCGCATCACGCCGTCGAAGTACTGGTCCCAGAAGAACGGGTAGGTGTGCTTCACCGCGTCGAGCCTGAAGCCGTCGACACCGTGCACCTCCAGCATCCACTGCGTCCAGCGCATCAGCACGCCCGTCGCGTTCTCCATGAAGGGCACGCCGTCGTCGGGGTTCTCGGTGTAGGGGTAGAAGGTGAGTGTCACGCTGCCGGCCCGCGAGGTGGGGGGCACCACCACCGTCTGGCCCGGCTGCGTGCGGTCCGGGTAGAACCTCACATTCGCCGGGTCGGGCCGGTTGTGCACCGTACCGGCGGGGATGTTGTCCGGGTGGCCCGGCTCGACGGGGTGGCGGATGAACTGGTGGTTGGTCGTCTGGTCGATGTCGACCAGCGCGACGAGGTCGCCTCGAAACAGGTCGTACCGCGGGCCTCCCGGATCCTCCGACTGCAAGTACCCGCCCGGCACGCCGGCGTGGAAGTCGCCCCACGGGTCGGTCGGGAACTTCTGGCGCAGCGGGCTCTCTGGGTCCATCCAGAAACCGGGCCAGCCGCCCCGCTCCTGGAAGGTCGCCGAGGTTTGCCTGAACGAGTTGTGGTTCAGCACCGAGTCGACATACACGCGTCCGTTCGCCTGCTGCAGTTCATCGACGACCGCCCGGAAGCCTTGCTCGGTGCCGTAGAGCGTGGGAGAGCCCGGACGCCCGAGGTCGAAGCGGTCGAACACGTCGTAACCCCCGGACTGCTGCGAGGCCGCCTTGCTGACCGGGGGCAGCCAGACCGACCCGTACCCGGCAAGAAAGAAGTCCGGGACGCGCCGCTCCATGTCGTTCCACTGCTGCTCGTACCACTGGAGCATCACCGGCGGCTCGGCGGGCTGGGCCCACGCAGCGCCGGCGATGCAGACGAGCAGCGAAACAGCCTCGACGGGCCTGCCGGTCCGGGACATACCACAAACCTCCAATCGCATGCCGTGATCCCCTGCCCGGGCTCCCTCACCCGTGACGGGCGGCAACGCCGCCGGATCCGATGCACCTCGCAAGATACCACACACACGGGCCGAGCCGAACGCGGATCTGTCCCGACGAAGCAGAAACCCGCGCAAACACCCCGGGTCCGGCGAAGCGGGGAACGCCCGCCGTCCGAAAAGCTCCCGGGGCGATCACTCCGCACAGTTCGCACTTCTCCACAGGCGGTTGCCCGTGGCGCTTGAGCGCACGGGCGCAACCCGCCATACTCACCCGGTTCCCCGCGCCGGCGCCCGGCCCGGGACAGAAGCGGAGTTTGCGATGCTCTTCACGCGTTTTTCCGGTTGTCTCGCCGCCGTCGCGATCGTCGCCTCATGCGGGCTCGCGGCCCCAGCGACCACCACGATCTCCGAGGGCGTCTTCCGCTACGACCTCTCGCTCGAGGCCCGCGAGAACGCGCTGCCCTCGATGAGCTTCCTGCACCCCGACCGCCGAGAAGGCGAGGCCGACTCAAGCCGCCAGGCGATCACCCTCCCGCAGATCGAATGGCGAGATGGGATGCAGCATGTCTTCATCGACATCGAGCCCGGCACCAGCCTCTACGGCACCGGCGAGGTCCCCGGACAGCTCCTCAGAAACGGACGCGTGAACATCAACTGGAACACCGACGCCTACGCCTACGGCATCGACACGCCCAGCCTCTACCAGAGCCACCCGTGGGTGCTCGCCGTCCGCCCCGACGGCACCGCTTTCGGCGTCCTCGCCGACACGACATGGCGCAGCACCTTCGACCTGCGCGAGGGCATCCGCATCCACGCCGAGGGGCCGGCCTACCCCGTCATCATCATCGAACGCGAACACCCGGCCGAGGTCGTCGAGAAGCTCGCAGACCTGACCGGCACCATCGAGATGCCCCCCAAGTGGGCGCTGGGGTACCACCAGTGCCGCTACTCGTACTTCCCCGAGAGCCGCGTGCGCGAGATCGCGACCGAGTTCCGCGCGCGCAACATCCCCGCCGATGTCATCTGGATGGACATCGACTACATGGACGGCTTCCGCATCTTCACCTTTGACGACAACCACTTCCCCGACCCCGCCGGCCTCAACGAGTGGCTCGCCGACAAGGGCTTCCGCAATGTCTGGATGATCAACCCGGGCGTCAAGGCCGAGGACGGCTTCTTTATCTACGACTCGGGGACTGAAAACGATGTCTGGGTGAAACTCGCCGACGGGCGCACGCCCTTCCGCGGCGAGGTCTGGCCGGGCATGTGCGTCTTCCCCGACTACCTCAGCGAGCGCGTCCGCGAGTGGTGGGCCCCCTTCTACAAGGACTTCATGGCCCAGGGGATCGACGGCGTCTGGAACGACATGAATGAGCCCGCCATCTTCGGCGTCGAATCCAAGACCATGCCCGAGGACAACTTCCATAACGCCGACGAGGCGTTCGGGGGCCCGGGACCGCACGCCCAGTTCCACAATGTCTACGGCATGATGATGATCCGCGCCACCCACGAGGGCGTGCTCGCCGCCAATCCCAACAAGCGCCCCTTCGTCCTCAGCCGCGCCAACTTCATCGGGGGCCACCGCTACGGCGCCACATGGTCGGGCGACAATGTCGCCGCCTGGGACCACCTCGAATGGTCCGTCCCGATGACGCTCAACCTCGGCCTCAGCGGCCAGCCGTTCAACGGGCCGGACATCGGTGGCTTCGCCGGCAACGGCACCGCCGAGATGTTCCAGCGGTGGATGGGTTTTGGCGCCCTGCTTCCCTTCGCCCGAGGGCACACGGGTAAGGGCAACATCGACAAGGAGCCCTGGTCGTTCGGGCCGGAGGTCGAGGCGACCAGCCGCAGGGCGATCCAGCGCCGATACGCGCTGATGCCGCACATCTACACCGCGTTCTGGCAGGCGCACCGGCACGGCACGCCCGTCG
>SLFH01000371.1 GCA_007124345.1 Phycisphaerales bacterium
CCCGCCCAAGGGGATCATCGACTGTCGCTCCGCCCCGCCGCTGCGGAGCACCTGCGACCGCTGCGCGAGCAGCTTGGCGTTGGGCCTGAAAAGAAAGACAATCGCGACAACCGTCGTCGCCCCGATCACCCGCAGCGTCAGCAGCCCGGGGTCCAGCGTTGATCCTTTCAGAAACGAGGCCGGACTGAGCGACTGCGCCTCAGCGTCGAGCAGCCGGAGCCCGACCAGCGCCGCCATCAGCGCGGTGCCGCCCGCCGCCATGAGCCGGTGCCGCCTTGGGATGCCCGCGTGCGGGGCGATGAGGGCGATCGAGCCGAGGGCCGAAAGCGCGATCGCCGCCAGCGTCGCCGGGCCGAGCCAGAGCGGGGGCAGACGCCCGACCTCCATCATCGCGACCGTTTCGATCCAGAAGCGGTTGAACCACATGAGCAGGGCGGCGACGATCGCCGCGGCCGGCCAAAGCACCAGCCCGATCGCCACCAGACGCCGACGCCGGATCGGCGCGATGACACCCGCCGCGGGATCGACCGCGTCGAGCACGGTGGCGAGGACGGAGGTGCCGCACTCGGGGCAGGCGGACCGGACACTGAGCGACCGGAGGTTGTACCCACAGCGGATGCACGCGAGGTCGCCCGCCAGCTTTCTGGCGATCCGCTCGCTCTGCGCGACGGGGTCAGCACCTGCCGGAGCGTTCGGATTGGGGATCTGTTGGTGGGTCATGTAGGGAACAAACTCGGCGGCTCGGGGGTCTGGCAACGCCCCTGGCTGATGGCAGCGTACCTCAAGATGCGTGATCGTTGGCCGCTAAACTCCGAACCCGACGCCAGGAGACACGATGCAGGACAAGATCCAGGAACTCCGGGAGAACATCACGAAAGTCTTTCTGGGCAACGAGGGGGCTGTCGACCGGCTGATCTGCTGCCTGCTCTCCCGGGGTCACGCGCTGATCGAGGATGTCCCGGGCGTCGGGAAAACGGTCCTGGCGACGGCCCTGGCCCGCAGCATCGACTGCGCGTTCACCCGGATCCAGCTCACCCCGGATCTTCTGCCCGGCGATGTGCTGGGCGTGAGCGTGCTGGACAAGGCGACGGGCGACTTTGTCCTGAAGAAGGGCCCGATCTTCACCAACATCCTGCTGGCCGACGAGATCAACCGGACTACGCCCCGGACACAGACCGCCCTCCTGGAGGCGATGAGCGAGCAGCAGGTCTCCGTCGACGGGCGGGTGATCCCACTGGAGCCGCCCTTCATGGTCCTGGCGACCCAGAACCCCTACGAGTTCGAGGGGACCTACCTCCTCCCCGAGAACCAGCTCGACCGGTTCCTGATGCGGATCGAGCTGGGGTATCCCTCCGCCGAGGACGAGCTGCGCGTGCTGGAGATCCGCCCCGCCCAGCGGGTGCTGGCGGAGCTCAAGCCGGTGCTCAAACGCGACGAGGTCATCGACCTGCAGAACCATGTCGACGCGGTGAAGGTCGACCGGGCGATTCTCGACTACATCGTCCGCATCGCCGACGCGACGAGGAACCACCCTTCGATCCGCGTCGGACTCAGCCCGCGCGGGTCGCTCGCGTTGGCGCAGGCGTCGCGGGCGACGGCGATGATCCACAAGCGCGACTATGTGATCCCCGAGGATGTGCTGGAAAACCTGACGGACATCGCGGCCCACCGCCTCATCTTCACCGCCGGCGGGCACCCCGACGCCGAGGAGGCCAAGGCGCTCTTGGACTCGATCGCCGCGGGCGTCGGCAGCCCCGCCTGAACACGAAATGAAGGAGGCCGCAGATGGCCAGACTGATCCGACAGCACCGTGACGGGCCGATCAAGATCGAGCCGCAGGACAAGCCGATCTGGGTCTGCGGGTGCGGGCTGACCAAAGACTTCCCGTTCTGCGACGGGAGCCACAAGGCCTGCACCAAGGAAGAGCCGGGCAAGCTGTACGTCTACGACGACGAAGGGAAGATCGTCGAGGAGCGCGAGGACGGGGCCTGAGCCCGCCAATCAGCGGCCTTCTGGCAGCGAGCCCGCGGGAGACTGCGTCTGGTTGGCCTCAGCGTCTGCGCCCGGGGTCACCTGGGCTGCGGGCCATTCGAGCCTGATTCTGACATCGAAGAGCCCGAGGAAGGCCTTGAGCTGGCGTTCGATGCTGCGCACCGCCTCGGCGTGGTAGCGGGATTCGTTCTGCTGGAAGAGCTGGGCGGCCTGTTCTTGGGCGCGCACCATCAGCCGCTTCTGCGTCGGGGCGTTGACCTGGATGACATCGAGCAGCCCGAGCACGCGACCGTCCTGGATGTCGTAGGGCGAGACATCGATCAGGCGGAGCGAGCCCTCGACTGGAGGGAGCGTCAGGACGAACTCGGTTTCGCCGACCTGCTCGACGTCGGCCGCCTGCACGCGCGTCAGGTCGATCCAGTACTGCTTCTCGAAGTGGAAGATCATCGCGACGCGGGCCTGGCTGAGCAAGAGCGGCGGGAGCCAGCTCAGGCCCTTGGTCGCGGTGGCGATCTCCTTGGCGGAGACCTCCAGGCCGATCAGCTTGCCGACGGCGCGCATGTGCTCGGCGATCGCGTCGACGCGGGACTTTTCGGGGATGAACGGCTCGCCTCGCTTGCGGGTGAGCATCCGCCAGAGGATCAGCGCCGCGATCGCGGCGACGACCACGCCGAGGAAAAGAAGCAGGATGTTGATCAGTGTGTCCAAGTCGCGCCTCCGCGCATCGTGCCGCTCCGAGGCCGCGGCTGGCTGTGGGGTCTTGGGGATCTCCCGGCGAGGGTTTCGTCTGGACCACCCCGGCGGACGCTCATGCGGCGTTCGAGGGGCTTGGGCCTCCGGCGCGAGAGTTATCGGGCTCGGGCATCCGCGTGCGTTCGAAAGCGCTGACGACCAGGTGCACGCCCGCGGCCAACAGCCCCCCCGCCGCGACCGCCAGCACAAGGATCAGCAGCACGGCCCCGACACGGGCGAAGACCGAGTCGATGCCCATCAGCCCCCTGGCGGCCATGAGGGCGCCGGCGACCACCACCGAGCCGACGAGACAGGCGACACCGGTCAGCAGCGGGCGGAGGGCCTTGGGCTCGCGCTGGAAGGCGACCGCGACCCCGATGAGGACCAGCGCCGCCGCCAGGGCGAACCGCAGCAGGAAGAACGGGTGCGTCAGCACCCCCATGGGCGGGAACTGGCGGGCGACAAGGGAAAGCCCCGTCCCGACCACCGCCGCCCCGGCAGCGCAGGCAAAGGCCATCGTCGGCCCCTGCGAAAAGCGGCCCAGACCGGTGAGCAGGGCGAGGACCGCGGCGATCGCGGTGATCACCTCGAACCCGAGCACCGGCCAGTTGATCACGCCCTCTGAAATCGCGACCGAGCCCCCGTAAAGGGTGGTCGCAAGGAGGGCGGCCGAGCAGGCGGCGCCCGCGAGCAGGATGGGTCTGGCTGATCGGACCATGTGGCTCTCCGAGCCCGAAGATCGGGCCGCCGGGCCACTGACCTTACGCCGAGGCCCGGGATCGGGATCGCGGCCCAGGATCTTTCACATTGCGGCGTGATCGTTCCGCCGGCCTCCGTTGAAGGCGGGGGCCTGATCGGACCGACCTTTGCAGCGTCCGGCGGTCTGTCCGTGCCGGCCCGGCGATCGGCACCCCGATTGCGGGAGCGCGGGCGGGACAAGCCAGAGGATTCGCAGCTATGGGCGGCATCACATCCAGCGTCGGGATCTTCAGCGGGATCGACAGCCGCCAGCTGATCGCTCAGCTCCTCCAGGTCGAGGCGCGGCCCAAGCGGGTGATCCAGTCTCGGCTGGTGCAGCTGCAGTCGCAGCAGGCGGCGTTTCTGGACATCAACAGCCGGATGAGCTCGCTGCGGACCGCCGCGAGCAAGTTCCGGACCGACAACACCTTCGACACAAGGCGGGCGACGTCGTCTGACCCCGATGTGATGCAGGCGACCGCCGGCGCCGGGGCGCAGGAGGGGACCTTCCGCTTCGTGGTCGACCGGCTGGTCTCGTCGCGCCAGATGCTTTCGCGGGGCTTTGCCGACCGGAACACGACCGGGTTGGGCGCCTCGAAGTTCACCTTCGAACCCCCCGAGACCAGGCTGAACCGGGACATGAACCTCTCGGACCTGAACGGGGGCGAGGGGATCCAGCGCGGGAAGATCATCATCGAGCAGGGTTCGGCGAGCGTCGAGGTCGACCTCTCCAGGGCGGTGACGGTCAACGATGTGCTCAGGGCGGTCAACGACGCGACGGGCGTTGATGTGCGCGCGACGCTGCGGGACGGGGCCTTCGAGCTGCGCTCTGCGTCCGGCCAGGCGTTCACCATCCGCGACACGCTGGGCGGCTCGACCGCCTCGACCCTCGGCCTGGTCGGCTCCAGCAGCGACACCGGGGGCGTGCAGACGCTCGAAGGCGACCGCGTGTACTACATCGGCGCCAACACGCAGCTCTCGATCCTGCGCGACGGCAACGGCGTCTACATCGGCGACATTGTCGGCACCGGGCTCTACGACTTCGAGCTCCGGATCGACGACTCCGGGGGCGGCACGCAGCAGACCGTCCGCGTGAACCTCGGCGCCGTCTACGAGGAAGAGGACGGCAAGTTCGTGCAGAAGGCGCCGGCGGTCTCGACGATGGGCGGCGCCGTCGCACGCATCAACGAGGCGTTGCAGAAAGAGGGCATCGCCGGCCTCTCGGCCTCGATCGGGCCCAACGGCGAGCGCCTCGTCCTGAACAACTCGGCCGGGCACGCGATCACCATCAACGAGAACTCGAGCACCGCGGGCAACACCGCCGCCAACCTCGGCCTGACGGTCGGCCAGGCGCTCACCGACACGACCATCTCGGGCAAGCGGCTCCTGTCGGGGATGAACGACAGGCTGGCCTCGAACCTCAACGGCGGCTCGGGGATCACCGGCACCGGGATGCTCGACATCACGGCGCGCGACGGGACCTCCTTCAGCATCGACCTGACGGGCGCAGAGACCGTCTCGCAGATCATCAGAGCGGTCAACGAGAACGCAGACAACGGAGGACGCGTCACACTCTCGCTCAACGACGCGGGCAACGGCGTCACTATCAAGGACAACACGGGCGGCTCGGGCGCCTTCCTCGTCGGGGGCGACGGGGCGGTGGGCCTGAAGATCAACACGCCCGACATCGGCGTCGACTCCTCCACCGTCCGCGGCGAGGGGCTCAACTTCGCCTACATCACCAACAACTCCTCCGTCGCATCGCTCAACGGCGGGCGCGGGATCGGCAGCGGCACGATCCGCGTCGTCGACGGGTTCGGCCGCTTCGAGGACATCAACATCGGCGCCTCGGTCAGGACCGTTGGCGATCTCGTCCGGCAGATCAACAGCCAGGTCTCCGCCGAGGGGCTGAATGTCGTCGCGAGGATCAACGACGAAGGCAACGGCCTGATCTTCACCGAGCGCGACGGGGAGCCATCGGGCGGCTCGCCGATCCGCATCGAGGACCGCTCCGGCCAGGTCGCACGCAACCTGCGCATCTCGGGCAGCGCCGACGGGACCAACGGCGAGAACTTCATCAGCGGCTCGTTCTCGACCGTCGTTGAGTTCAACGCCGGCGACACCCTCGACGACATCGTCAGGAAGATCAACCAGTCCGGCGCCGGGGCGACCGCCTCGGTCGTCAGCGACGGCGGCAGTTCAACCCCCTTCCGCATCAGCCTCGGATCGCGCACGACCGGCAGCGACGGCCGGTTCGTCTTCGACTCTCACGGCTTCGACCTGGGCATGCGCGTGCTCGACGAGGGGCGCGACGCGGTCGTCTTCTTCGGCTCTAGCGACCCCGCCGATGGCCTGGCGCTGACGAGCTCGAGCAACACGATGGACGGCGTGCTTCCCGGCGTCTCGCTCGACCTGCGCTCGGCCTCGACCGACAAGCCCGTCGAGATCAGCATCTCTCGGGACGACGCGGCGATCGAGAAGGCGATCGAGGAGTTCATCGCCGCGTACAACACGGTGCTGGAGCGCATCGACCGTCAGACCCGCTTCGACATCGAGACAAAAGAACGCGGCCCGCTGCTGGGCGATTCGACCATGCGGTCGGTCCGCCAGCGCCTCGTCAACAACTCGCAGCGCCCGGGCATCGGCCTGTCCGAGCAGTTCGACAGCCTCGCGAAGGTTGGGGTGACGGTCGGGGAGAAGGGCCGCCTGCAGTTCAACCAGGAGTCGTTCAGGGAGGCGCTCGCCAACGACTTCGACGCCGTGCGCGCCCTCTTCGACGCGAGAGAGACCGAATCGACCACACAGCAGTTCGTCCAGATCGCGCCGGGCGTCAGCGTCCTGCAGGCGGGCGACGGCGAATTCGTCCGCCTCGGCGTCATCGGGCAGATCGAGGAGACGGTCCGCCAGTATGTCGACTCCGTCGACGGCATCCTGACGGGCAAACGCCGCTCGATCGACACGCAGATCGAGCAGCAGCGACGCCGGATCGCGACCTTCGACCAGCGACTGGACCGCAGGCGCGAGTTCCTCGAACGCCAGTTTTTGGGGATGGAGCGGGCCCTCGGCCAGCTCCAGAACCAGCAGGGCTCGCTGATGCAGATGGGGATGGGGATGCCGAGGTAAAAGCCCGCTCAAGCCCCGAGCGGCGAGGCCCGATAGACACTCCGCCTATGCCTGAAAACAACATCAACGCGTACCTCCGCACGAAGGTCATGACCGCCAAGCCCGAGCAGGTCAGGCTGATGCTGCTCGACGGGGCGATCAAGTTCGCCCGCCAGGGCAGGGCCGGCATGGCCGAAAAGAACTACGAGCAGGTCTACGAGGGCGTGAGCCAGTGCCGCGACATCGTCAGCGAGCTGCTCACCTCCATCGCCCCGGGGACCGATCCGGTGCTGGCCGAGCGGGTTCGAACGGTGTACGGGTTTCTGTTCCGCGAACTGATGGAGGTCAGCTTCTCGCGCGACCTCAAGGCGATGGACCGGGTCATCGAGTTGCTCGAGTATGAGCGCGAGACCTGGGTGCTCGCCATCGAGAAGCTCGCCAAGGAGCGGGCCGAGGGCCTGATCGAGGAACGCCCCCTCCGCCCGACCGGGACCGACCCGGCGCCGAGCGCAGAGGGACAGCGTCGGTCGGTCAGCATCGAGGCCTGAAGGCCGTCAGCGGCGGGCCGGCTCGGGGCGGAGCCGCGCCACCAGGAACTCCATCACATTCAAAATGCGGACATTCGAGGCGATCAGCGACTCGCTCTCGGCGATCGCGTCGATGAACGAGGCCCAGCGCTCGGGGTCCGCTCGCTCGCCCCGCAACTGCAGGCGGGCCCACGAGGCGACATAGCCGAGCATCAGGCGGACCGCCTCTCTGTTTGCGGCTTCTTTGCTGGCGTTGTCGGCTTCTTCGACCGCTTTCTTCGCGTAGGCGTCTGTGAGTGCGGCCATCTGGCTCGGCAGGGCGATCGCCGGCCCGCCCGAGGCGGCCTCCTCCAGCAGCGGGCGGAGCTTGCTGTCCCACGCGTCGAGCCCCGCCTCGGTCGCCTCGATCAC
>SLFH01000129.1 GCA_007124345.1 Phycisphaerales bacterium
CTCGTGAAGAACCACGGGGTCGACCGCAACCGCATCGGCATGCATGGTTGGAGCTTCGGCGGCTTCCAGACACAGATGGCGATGTTCCTCGAGCCCGAGGTCTTCCATGTGGGCATCGCCGGCGCCGGGCCCACTGAGTGGGAGAACTACAACGCGTGGTATACGACGGGCACCGTCGGCGGTTTCAAGGACCGCAAGCCCGACCCGGCGATCCACTCGCTGATCCCGCTGGCGAAGAACCTGCAAGGCCGCCTGCTGCTTGTGCACGGCATGGAAGACAGCAATGTGCTCTTCCAGGACACCATCGCGGTCTACTCCGAGCTGCTCAAGCAGGGCAAGGAGGCGCTCGTTGAGCTCTTCCTCGACCCCACCGGGGGCCACGGCCTGGGCGGGCTGGTCAAGACGGTGAACCGCTACAACAAGTACGAGGACTACCTGCTCCGCCACCTCGGCACGGGCGAACCCGCCGAGCCGGAGGAGGAAGAAGCCGAAGAAGAGGAAGCAGCCGAAGAGCGCGAAGCGGCCGACTTCCCGGGCGTTTGACCCCCGTTCGCTAGATCTGCGCTGATCAAAAGAACCGCCGCCCCCGCAATGTCATGCGGGGGCGGCTTTGCTTCGGCTTCGTCTGTAAGGCTCGGCGTTCGAGGCGATCGGGCGGCTACGACTTGTCGGCCGTGCGCGCGTTGAGCATCCAGGCGTGCTTCTCGAGGTCGCGGAGCATGGCGATCATGACATCCTCGCTGACGGCGTCGAGCTCGCCGAGGCGAACCTGGCGCTCGCGGGCGTGCTTGAGCAACGCGCCGAAGCGTTCGGCCAGCGCGTGGGAGACGGCGTCGGCGTCCATGAGGCCCGAGGGGAAGGGCTCGAGCTTGCTCGCCTTGGCGGTCGTGCCCGCGTTGCCCTCCGAAGCGATGCCGAGCGCGGCGATACGTTCGGCGACCTCGTCGGCGTGCTCGCGGGTCGAGGCGAGGATCTCGTCGAGCTGGAGGTGCACATCGCGGAAGTGGCGGCCGACGCAGTTCCAGTGCCCCTGCTTGAGCTGGAGGGAGAAGTCGATGAGTTCGCCGAGCGTCTCTTGCAGGAGCGACGCGATCTCATCCCGTATCTTCTGGTCGAGGGCCACACGCGTGAGCATGATGGTGGTTCCTTTCAGGTCTTCGGCGCGTTTGATCATGGTTGGGTTCCTCCGAGATATCCGTTGCTTCGGGCCGAGGCCCGGTGAAGCACTTCGGGACAACTCAGGAACGGATGCGGGTATTCGCGCCTTCGACATCCGGCGCCTGGGGGCGGAGGGCCGGGGCGAGGTCGGCGAGATCAGTCAGCAGCCGGTCGATCTGGTCGTCAGCGTGCCCGGCGGAGACCGAGAGGCGGAGGTAGCGTCCGGCCGGTCCGCCGGGGTAGCCGATCAGCGGGACGAAATGCCCGCGCCGGGCGAGCTCTTCGTGCAGGCGGACCATGGCGGCTTCGGGCTCGATCGTGATCGCGAAGACGGGGGAGGGGCTGGTTCGCCCGTTGGTGATCAGGCCGAGTTCCGTCAACGCCTCGCGGACGCGGGCGGTGCTGGAGCGCAGGCGGGCGAGCCGGTCGAGCTCGCAGGTGTGGACCTCGAAGGCGGCGTCGGCCGCGGCGGCGAGGGCGGGAGGGATCGGCGTCGTGCCGACGAACGCGCCGCTTCTGCGGACCTTGGCGGCGAAGGGTGCGGGCCCGGCGACGATGGCGCCGTAGACACCCATGGCCTTGGCGAGCGTGGCGGTGACAATGACGCGCGGGTCGTTGATGGCGAATTGCTCGATCGCGCCGCGTCCGCGGGGGCCGAGGACGCCGATGCCGTGGCAGTCGTCGAGGAGGAGGCGGTCGTCGGGCCGGAGTGCTTCGAGCAGTTCGGGGACGGGGGCGATGTCGCCGGTGGCCGCAAAGAGCGTGTCGGTCGCGACGAGGGCGGGGGTGTCGAGGGTGTTGAGTTTCGACGCGGCGTCGGTGGCGTCGTTGTGGCGGTAGGTGTGGAGGGGGATGCCGGCGGCCGCGGCGGCGGTGCGGAGGCTGGAGTGGGCGCGTTCGTCGATCAGCGCGGCCTTGCAGTCGGAGAGGGCCTGGAAGGCGGCGATGTTGGCGAGCATGCCCTCTGGAAGGAGGACTGCTTCTGGCAGACCGATAAACCCCGCGGCCCGGAGCTCGGCCTTCTGGTGGGCGCGGGTGTCACCGGTGGTGGTGCGGCTGGCGCCGGCGCTGAGGGCGTAGCGTCCGAGGCCCTTGCAGAGCGCGTCGAGGATGGCGTCGTGGGTCGCCAGGCCGAGATAGTCGCATCCACCGAAACCGACGAGCGGTTCGCCGGTGTGATGAAAGAGCATGCCTTCCCGTCCGCTCCAGCAGAGATCGGTCATCCTTGGGGTTCCCGGTGGTTCGCGCGTCCGTGCGTGACGCCCGGGAAGGGCCCCGGGGTGAGGAGACATCGTATGAAGGAGCGGCGCCGGAGCGCGTCGGACGGGCCGGCGGAGGCCCGGTTTGAGCGCTGACGCCCTGTCGGGTACGATCGCCCGATGCGGCGAGCCCCGCTTGGCGGGCGATCTCGCTGAATTCGGCGTCTGTCGGTTGGTGTTCGACGGACGTTTCCTGAACACGGAGCCCCCTCCCATGTTCCGAACGACATTGAAGAACGCGACGCAGAGCCTGATCTGTCCCGTGCTCGCGGGGTTGCTGGCGGCTGCGCCGCTGGCGGCGCTGCCGAGCTCGGCGGAGGCGAACGAGAAGGTTCTGCAGCTTCCGATCCGGACCGACGGGCCCAAGACGCTCGACCCGGTCGCGGGCTCGACGACCTACGAGAACATGGCGGTCTCGCAGATCTTCGAGACGCTGCTGGAGAACAAGTACGCCAACCCGTACGAGTTCGAGCCTCGGCTCCTGGCCAAGCTGCCCGAGCGGCTTGAGGACGGCAAGCGGTACCGCTTTACGCTGAAAGAGGGCGTGTACTTCCACGACCACCCGGCCTTCCCGGACGGCAAGGGGCGGAGGATGGTCACCGACGATGTCTTCTACTCGCTCAAGCGGATCGCCGACGGCCGCTATCAGTTCAAGAACTGGTGGCTGCTTGAGAACACGATCCTCGGCTTCGACGAGTTCAAGGAGTCGCAGAACGCCTCGGGCGCGACCTTCGACTACGACGCGCCGGTCGAGGGCTTCGTCAAGATCAACGACCGCGAGTTCGAGATCGTGCTGCGGGAGCCGGTGTACCGGTTCCTGTGGGTGCTGTCGATGTTCCAGACCTCGATCGTGCCGCGCGAGGTGGTGGAGCACTACGACAACCCCGACGATTTCGGGTTCAACCCAGCGGGGACGGGCCCGTTCAAGCTGGTGGACTTCACGCCTCGGCGGCGGCTGATCGTCGAGCGGAACGAGAACTATCACGAGGTGCGGTACCCGGCCCGCGACGAGTGGTCGCGCGACGACCGTCGGGCGCGGATGCACATGGCGGCGGGCGAGCGCGTGCCGTTCGTCGACCGCATCGAGTTTACGATGTATGTCGAGGACCAGCCGATGTGGCTGGACTTCAGCCGGGGTCGGATCGCGTACGTCGAGGTGCCGCCGGAGTATTTCGATCAGGCGTTCATCCGTCAGACGCGCCAGCTCCGGCCCGAGTTCGCGCAGCGCGGCATCACCTACCAGGCGAACGAGCTGCTCGACTTCATCTTCCGCGGGTTCAACATGGACGACCCGATCGTGGGGGGGCTCGACGAGCGCGGGCGGAAGCTGCGCCAGGCGATCAATCTCGCGATCGATCTCGATGAGTTTTCCGAGGCGTTCTACAACGGGCTGACGGTGCAGTACGACGGGCCGATCCCGCCCGGGCTGGACGGGCACCCCGAGGGCGGGCGTGCGCCGGTGTCCTACCGGGGCCCGAACCTGGAGATGGCGCGTCGGAAGCTTGCAGAGGCGGGGTATCCGGGGGGGCGGGGGCTGCCGCAGTTGCAGTTCTACACGAGCCTCGGGGGCAACAACGCGCAGCAGGTCGAGATGCTGCGCCGGCACCTGGCGCGGGTGAACATCCGGCTCGAGCCGATCCTGGTGGATTTCTCGACGCTGATCGAGGCGACCAACAACAGGCGGGCGCAGATCTTCGGCTTCGCGTGGTCGAGCGACTATCCGGACGCGGAGAACAACCTGGCGCTCTTCTACGGCCCCAACGAGGCGCCCGGCTCGAACCACTACAACTACAAGAACCCCGAGTACGACGCGTTGTACGAGCGGGTGCGGGTGATGGAGCCCGGCCCGGAGCGGACGGCGCTGTACGAGAAGATGCGCGACATGCTGATCGAGGACGCACCTTTCGTGGGGTCGATGGCCCGCACGAGGTACTACCTGGTCAACCCGTGGGCGCTGAACATGCGTCCGACCGAGCGGTACTGGAGCTGGTTCAAGTATGTCGATGTCGACGACTCGAAGCGCTGATCGCTGACGACCCTCACTCCCGACCCGCACTCCAGCCGAGGGCTCGACACCGATGTGGGCGTTCATCTTCAGGCGCTTGCTCTACAACATCCCGGTCTACCTGGGCATCATCCTGCTGGTGATGCTCGCGCTGCGCGTGCAGGACCCGGTGTACGCGTTCCTCGGCAAGAGCCCCGACCAGGCGCAGTACGACCGCATCCGCGAGGACTTCGGGCTCAACCGCCCGTTCGTGGTGCAGTATGTCGACTTCGTGAAGAAGATCGTGACGCTCGACTTCTCCGAGCGGAGCTGGGACAAGAGGATGCCGGTCAATGAGTTGATCGCCACCTCGATCCCGCCGACGCTGCTGATCACGCTGCCCCAGCTGATATTAACGGGGGCGATCGCGATCTCGATCGGGCTGATCGCGGCGTTTTTCAGGGGGAGGGGGATCGACAAGACACTTGTCTTCCTGACGGTGCTTGGGATGAGCGTCAGCTACCTCGTGTACATCGTGATGGGGCAGTATTTCGGGGCTTACTGGCTGAACCAGAAGCTCGACGCGGAGCTGTTCGCGGTGCAGGGGTACGACGAGCGACTGTCGACCGTCGGCTTCTGGGCGGGCAGCCCGATCGACGCGCTTGGGCAGTGGGTGCGGTACTGCGCGTTGCCGGTGATGATCGGCGTGATCGTGGCGATCGGCTACGACACGCGGTTTTACCGGGCGGTGATGGTCGAGGAGACCAACCGGGACTACATCACCACCGCCAAGGCCAAGGGCGTGGGCCGGACGAAGATCATGTTCGTCCACATGCTCAAGAACGCGCTGATCCCGATCATCACGCGGATCATGATCACGCTGCCGTTCGTGATCACCGGGTCGATCCTCGTCGAGTACTACTTCAACATCCCGGGGATGGGGCGGACGCTGATCGAGGCGATCCGGGGCAAGGACTTCCCGGTCGTGCAGACCTTTACGGCGTTGTTCGCGGCGGTCTTCATCATCTCGATCATTTTGACGGATGTGCTCTACGCGCTGGTCGACCCGCGCGTCAGGCTCAAGTGAACGCAGGCCCATGAAAGCGATCGGACGATTCTTCGGCTCTCGCGGCTTCCGCAAACTGCGGCGAAACCGCAGCGCGCTCGTCGCGATGAGCATCATCGGGGCGTATGTGCTCCTGGTGTCCTGGATTTTCTTGACCCAGGGGCTGCAGGCGTTTGGCAAGTGGACCGATTGGTACGACCTGTCCGACAGGCCGGTGCTCGGGCTGCTTTTGCCGGACGCGCCCCAGCAGCAGGTCGCCGCCAGCGAGCTTGCGGGCTTTGGGCGCGAGCGGGCGCCAGCGTTCCGGTACCGCCAGTTCCTCCAGTGGCGTTCTGAGGGGTCCAACGCGGTCGACTCGCTGCGGCGGCTCGACCCTGCGGACGAGATCGCCGCAGCGGAGGTGATCGCCGACGCGGGGCGCGGGCATCGCAGGATCTACCAAGGCCCGCGCGACGAGGTCATCGAGCGCTTCGATGCGTTCGTGGCGGTGCTCAATCAGGCGGATGTCGCGGCCGCGGCCGAGGCTGGGCTGGCGAGGATACAGATCATTATCGCCGGGCTGCCTCTCCTTGAGACGGAGGTCGTCAATGCCGAGGCCGAACGCGACCGTCTGGCGGCGGACCCCGGGCCGGAGGGGGTTCCGTCGGCGGTGCTTGAACGCGTCGTCGACGCGCGCGAGCAGCTCTACTTCTCGCTGGAGGAGATCGAGCGTCGGGTGCTGGAGTTCAAGGCGTCGGCCGCGGCGATCGGGCTGGATGTCACGGCGTTCGAGGAGCTCGGCGTTGAGGATCTGTTCGACGCGTACGACGCGCTGGAGATGGCCAGCGAGGAGCCGGAGACGCCGATCGGTGAGTTTGTTGAAGACGAGCTCTGGCCCAAGGCGCTCGTCGAAAGCATCCTCGATGCGGTCGACGAGCTCCGGCCTCGGGTTGTCGAGATCGTCGCCGAGCGGCTGGACGCGGCCGAGGCGCCGCTGCTTGAGCTCTTCCCCCAGCCGACGGGGATCAGGGGCGCGGTGTACCGCTTTCAGCTCCTGCTCGGGACCGATCAGCAGGGCCGGTCGATCCTGATCCGGGGTCTGTACTCGTCAAAGATCGCGATGCAGGTGGGGTTTGTCGCGGCGTTCGTCTCGGTGCTCTTTGGGAGCCTGATCGGGGCCGCCGCGGCGTTTTTCGGCGGGTGGGTCGATCACGCGGTGGTCTGGCTGTACTCGACCTTGAGCTCGATCCCGAGTTTGGTGCTGCTGGTGGTGCTGCAGTTCATGTTCATCGACACGGATGTGTACGGGACGCTGATCCCGCTGTACATCGCGTTCTGTCTGACCTTCTGGATCGGGCCCTGCCGCGTGGTGCGGGGCGAGGCGATGAAGCTGAAGGAGCTGGAGTACATCCAGGCGGCGACGGCGATCGGGTTCGGGCGGATGTACATCCTCGTCAAGCACCTGATCCCCAACACGCTGCACCTGATGTTCATCAACTTCTCGTTGCTGTTCATCGGGGCGATCAAGAGCGAGGTGATCCTGACCTTCCTGGGGCTGGGGCTGCAGCCGGGGATCGGCTCGTCGTGGGGGGTGATGATCGAGCAGTCCAAGGCGCAGGTGGCCAACGACTTCTTCTGGCAGATCGGCGGCGCGACCTTCTTCATGTTCACGCTCGTGCTGGCGTTCAATATCTTCACCGACGCGCTGCAGGACGCGTTCGACCCCAAGCATGTCGGCTGACCGGCGCGGCGATCCACCACCGATGACCACACGCGAGCCCATTTTGAAGGTGCGGAACCTGACCACCCGGTTCAGGACAGACCGGGGGACCGTCACCGCCATCGACGATGTCTCCTTCGAGGTCTACCCCGGCGAAACGCTGGGGATCGTCGGCGAATCCGGCTGCGGCAAGACGGTCACCAGCAAAACGGTGATGCGCCTCTTGCCCGAGCGGGTGAGCATCATCGACCCCAAGAGCCAGATCATGTTCGGCAAGGAGAACCTCGCGACGGCCCCCGAGA
>SLFH01000361.1 GCA_007124345.1 Phycisphaerales bacterium
CATCATCATCGCCAGCGCCTTCCACCCCATCGCGACCGAACAGGCCGTCGAGGAGATGCGCCGCCTCGCCGAGTGGGGCGTGCGCGAGATCTTCAAGGATCTCGCCGAAGACGCGAACGACCCGTTCGTCGCGGTCGTCCTGCCGACCGAGCGCGACTTCGCGGTCTGGGCGATGGAGCGTTACGGCCCCGCCGCCGTCGCGGGCGATTTCCAACGCATCGGCGGCGCCTACAGCAACGACGAGAAGAAGCTCGTCGCGATGGACATCGGCTCGACCTTCCGCCACGAGTTCTTCCATGTGCTCCACTGGCGCAGCAACGACCGCCTCGGCCAGCGCCACCCCGTCTGGATCCAGGAAGGGCTCTGCTCGCTCGTGGAAGACATCGACGAGGGGCCCGGCGGGACGATCACGCCCACGCCGAGCTGGCGGACGAACATCCTCAAGCGCCGCCTGAGCGCCGCGGGCCTGCCGACGATCGCCGAGCTGGCGACCATGCCGCGCCAGCACTTCACGGGTCGCGCCCCCCTGGCCAACTACGCGCACGCCCGCGCGATCTTCCTCTACCTGCACGAGCGGGGCGAGCTCGGCGCGTTCTACGCCGATTACATCGACCGTTACGACGAAGACCGCAGCGGCGTCGCCTCGATCGAGCGCGTTCTGGACGCCGACATCGAGCAGATCGACCGCGACTTTAAGAGCTGGCTCCGCTCGCTCCCGGATGTCGCCGAGGTCCGCGATGGGCGCATCCGGGGTCTGCAGGCCTCGATCGGCGTCGAGGTAGACCCGGGCGAGGGCGAGGGCCCGGTCGTCGGGCGTTCGGTCTCGCGCCAGGCCCGCGACGCCGGCCTACGCCCGCGCGATGTGATCGTCTCGATCGACGGCTCGCCGACGCGCGACCTCTCCGAGTTCGTCCGACGCCTCGGCGACTACCACCCCGGCCAGCGGATCACCCTCGGCGTCCGCCGCCGCAACGAGATGATGGAAATGCCGGTGGTGCTCTCGCCGGCACGCTGAGGCGGCGCATCGCGTGCCATCTACCTCGGCTCGGTGTACAGACCGGAGACATCGCTGGCAGTGTTCTCGGGGACTTGGTTGACACTTTGGACGTGCATATGACGGGCCTCCTACCGCAGGACCGTCATGGCGCAGCGAGCGAAGTCGATCATGTCGCAGCGTGCGGAGTTCGTGAAGCTGGCGTTGGATGGCGGCGCGAGATCCGATCGACGCTTGCGCCTCCCTCGCTCCGAAGGACCGACGGGTTGTAGCCACGGGTGGAGCGCAGGCCGACGCGCAGCGTCGGTCGCAGCGCAACCCGTGGACAGCGGAACGAGAGATACTTCGCCCTGAAGGGGCGAAGGAAGGCGTGCTGTTGATCGTGCGCTTCCTCCGCTCCTTCAGAGCGGGCGATAGTGAATGACGCTTTCCACGGGTTCCAGCGTGCTGTGCACGCTTCCACCCGTGGCTACAACCCAGCGCCCCTTCGGGGCTTTCAGCGGGCGGGCTGCTCGTCGAGGTAGCAGTCGGAAGTCACGGCTCGGCGAGCCGTGCTGCCCAGAGCAGCCGAACCGGAAAGCAGATTGACGCGGTCGCGCTCGATCTGTGGCACTGGTGGATTGTCCGCCAGTGTCTTTGGTGTCAGCGATATCCCCGAACCGAACAGCTCGTCGAGGTCGGCGCCGTGGGATCTGCAACGGCGCGTGCAAGATCGATGCAGCTCGTGTCAATCTCACGCCACCGACCTCCTCCAGAAGTCAGCAGCACACACCACCGATCACGCCGGATACAACCCCGCAAACTCGCGCCAGTAGGTCGGAAAGGTCTTGTCCACGCAGGCCGGGTCGGCGATCGACACGCCCGGCCGTTTCAGCCCCACCAGCGAGAGCGCCATCGCCATCCGGTGGTCCCGGTAGGTGCCGAAGACCACGGGCGAAACCCCCGCCGAGCAATCGATCCCCCCCTCCGGCGGCGTGATCGTCATCGCGTCCGGATCGCCCGCGACATCCGCGTCGATCCGCACGCCGACCTTGCCCAGCTCGGTTCGCAACGCCGCGATCCGGTCGCACTCTTTGTCGCGCAGGGTGCGCACGCCGCGCAGCACGCTCGGGCCGGATGCGAAGGCGCACGCCACCGCCAGCGAGACCGCCGCGTCGGGCATGTCGGCCATGTCGGCCATGATCCCGCGGAGTGTCTCGGGCCCACGGCAGTACAGCCCGCCCCTGGACCGTTCCACCTCCGCCCCCATCCGACGCAACACCAGCGGGTACTGCGCATCGCCCTGCATCGAGCCGTCGGTCAGCCCGGCAACGCCGACCCGCGCCCCGGGCAGGATCGCCCCGGCCGTCCACGCATAGGTCGCCCCGCTCGCGTCCGGCTCGATCTGCAGCGAGAAGTGGGGCGGGGGCCCGGGCGCGATACGGATCACCCGCAGGTCCGCCGAGGTCCGCGTCGTCACGCCCAGGCGGCACAGCAACTCGAGCGTCATCGTCAGGTACGACGCGCTCGTCGCCGGGGCGTCCAGACGCATCGTCAGCCCGCCCGGCAGCCACGGGGCGACCAGCAGCAGGGCCGACAGATACTGGCTCGACTTGGTCTGCCCGAACCGCACCTCGCTCCCACAAAGCCCCGGCGGCTCGATCCGGATCGGCGGGAAGCCTTCCGCGACCGGGTACGAAACTTGGGCCCCCATCGCGGAGAGCGCCTCGCCTAGTTCACCGATCGGGCGTTGGCGCATCCGGTCGTTGCCGTCGATGGTGACCGGCCCGTCGGCGAGCAACGCCGCGGCGGCCAGAAACCGGGTCGCCGTCCCCGCGTTATTGAGGTTCAGCGTGACCCCGTCGGCCCCGACACGGAAGCGGCCCCCGACGCCATGCACGATCAGGTCCGCTTCGGCGTCGCGCGGGCCGTCGAACTCGATCCGGGCCCCGAGGGTCTCAAGGGCGGCGATCATCCGTTCGGTGTCGTCGGCGCCCAGGAGCGGGCGTTCGATCCGCGACGGTCCGTCGCACAAGGCCGCCAGCAGCAGGGCACGGTTTGTCAGGCTCTTGGAGCCCGGCGGACGCATCACCGCGTCAACCCGGCCCGGCTCGGCGATCGGCTCGATCGCCAGCGGGTCGGCCAGCGCGGCGAGCGGACCCATCGGGCTTTCCGTTCGTCCATCCTGCGGCGGACGCTCTTGGCTCACCCGCCGCCCCCCGCGCCCCCCGAGCCGTCCCGCCTGAACACCGCGACCACATCTTCGACAGGGATCACGTACAGGCGGTTATCGCCCTCTAAGTCGACCGGGATCGCGTGCTTGGGGTTGAACAGGATGCGGTCGTACTGGCGGATCGGGTAGTCCTCGTCGCGCTCGACCTGGGCGCTGATCGCCACGATCCGCCCGGTGATCGTCGGGATCTCGATCTTGTCGGGCAGGTGGATGCCGGTTTTGGTCTGCTTCTTGTCCTCGTCCTTGCGGATGAGCACGCGCGAGCCGATCGGCTCGACCGTTTCGAGCGTGGGGAGGTCACTCTTTGGCTTCTTTGCCGCCATAGCGCCACTGTAGCTGATCCGATTCACGCAAGAGACGAGCGATCGCCGCCTGGGTGGACGCCGACCTCTGAGCGCAGCGAAGAGTCGGGTCAATGCTGGCAGGCCGCCCCGGGCTGAACGCCCGGGCCCCACACCCCACACCCGAAGCCCCGCCCTATCCTCATCCCGCTTCCGAGGAGCTTCGCCCCATGAACCTGAGCGACTTCATCCGTGATGTGCCGGACTTCCCCAAGCCCGGGATCCTGTTCAAGGACTTCACGCCGCTGCTGGCCGATCCGCGGGCGTTGGCGATGGCGGTCGAGAAGATGGCCAATCCGTTCCGGGGGCGTGGGATCGACCTGGTGATCGGGGCGGAGAGCCGCGGGTTCATCTTCGGGACCGCTATCGCCCAGTGCCTCTCGGCGGGGTTTGTGCCGATCCGCAAGCCGGGGAAGCTGCCGCGGTCGGTGCACGGGGTTGATTACGCCCTGGAGTACGGGTCGGACCGGCTGGAGATCCACTCCGACGCCCTGGGCCCGGGCCAGAAGGTGCTGCTGGTCGACGACCTGCTGGCGACGGGGGGGACGATGAGTGCCTGCTGCGAGTTGGTCGGCAAGTGCGGGGCGGACATCGCGGGGATCGTGGTGCTGATCGAGCTGCCCGCCCTGGGCGGCCGCGCGAGGCTGGACCGCTACGCCGAGACCCACGCGGTGATTGAGGCCTGACGGCCTGGGCGCGGGGATCAGGGCGCGGGGTTTCGGTAGACAGATTCTCAACCGCCTTGGATGAGCGGGCCGCCCCCTGCGCCCAGCGCCCAGTCCCCCGCGCCCAGCAAAAAACAACCACCCCCGGCCGAAGCCGGGGGTGGTGTTGACTTGCGTCAGCTGTCGTCAGACCCGATTACGCACGGCGGCGACGGGCAGCGACCAGACCACCGAGGCCGAGGAGGGCCATCGAGGCGGGCGCGGGGACGACGGTCAGGGCGTTGCCGAAGCCGTCAAGCACCTTGTCGTAGGTGATGACGGTGCCCTGGAGGGCGAACTCGCCATCGTAGAAGTTACCGGTGACGGTCTCGGAGTAGTTCAGAGCGGCGACGCCACCCTGGTAGGTGAACTCGAAGCGGTAGAAGACCAGGCCATCGGTCATGGTGACGAGCGGGGCGCCGATGATGCCCGGAACGCCGGTGTTCACGAAGTCAATCGCGGCGCCAAGGCGGTTGGCGGGCGTAACGATCTCGAGGCGGCTGCCATCGGCGTTGGCGACACCGGCGAAGTCGCCGTTGCCGGGAGCGCCTGAACCCTGCGGACGGTCGGCGACCGCATTGCGGAAGCGACGGCCGAGGCCGGCGGTTCCGGGCTCTTCGGCCAGATTCCAGTCGCCGGCGCCGACGCCGTCACCCTGGACATGGCTGCGGACACTGGCGAAGCCGGTGTCGGCGGTGCCGCCGGTGGCGACCAGCTCGACGCGGATCACGTCGCCGACTTCGGCATTGTCCAGGCCGTTGGCGGCACTGGTCATGTTCTGGCCAGCCATGCTGACGGAGAACGACTGAGCGTTAGCGGCAACGGCGAGGCCGGCCACACCAAGAATCAAAGCGATCTTCTTCATTTCTGCATCTCCTCACTGGAACGCAACTGTGGAACAATCACGGGCGTTGGCAGCC
Organism: Phycisphaerales bacterium; assembly: GCA_007124345.1. Taxonomy (GTDB): domain Bacteria; phylum Planctomycetota; class Phycisphaerae; order Phycisphaerales; family UBA1924; genus SLFH01. The sequence continues at coordinate 5,172 of SLFH01000361.1, forward strand.
CGCTGGCTGCACTGACACAAGAGTAAGCCAAGATCTTGAGTCGTGCAACCCGTTTTGAAGCAACAAGCCGTGAAAATGATGTGAGGCCCCCCTCAGGCACGCCTCCAACCCCCTCCAGAGGCCACCAGAGCGGCCTTGCAGATGTTATAGGACTACAGGAGCCTCGGGCGAAAATCCCCGGATTCAATGGGGCCCGCCTGACCACACCCCTCAAATCGGTGGGCTTGGCCCCTTCATCCTTGCCAGAAGGGCGGTTGTGGAACGCCCGACCCGCTCGCAGAGCTCGGTGTTCAACGCGCTTTCGGCCGCTGGCGGCCTGGAGTCGCGGCGCGAGCTTCGAGGTGGGCCTGCGGCCAGCCCGGCGGGCCTCGCCGACAGCATGGCTTAGAAGGTCTATAGATAAGGTTGGTTGGGCCCCCCTCCCGCCTTCTGCCGCCTTGGCGCGGGGGCGTGATCGGGGCGAAGCCGGCGCCGGGGGGGCGACTAATCCGGATGTGCGGATGGCGTATGCGGACAACGCCCCGGTTCTGCCGCCTGGGCGGGCTGATAACCCTTAGAAACTAGGTGTTTTTGCTCCCAGACCTTGTAGCGGCGGCGTGCGAAGGCTAACTTTGTCGCTGTCGGCAGGGAGCTGAGTAAACGCCCCCTCGGCCGCACGAGAGAGAGACAGCATGAACAAGCAGATTTGTATCGCAGCCTTGGCCGTCGCCGCCGCCGCAGGATCGTCGCTGGGCGTCCAGATCCCGATGTCGGCGTACAACGCCCCGGGCCCGCTGCCGGGCCTGTCGCTGTGGGTGGATGTCCAGTCGACCTCGGCGTCGACGGTCGCCTTCACCTTCGGCAACGCCTCGACCAACGGCGCCATCTCGACGAAGATTTTCTTCGAGACGCCCCGCGGCGGTTCGGCGCTGTTCGACGGCACCGGCGGGATTGCCGCCCAGAGCGCCGGCGTCAGCTTCACCAACGGGGGCAGCGGTCCGAACGACCCTCCCGGCGGCAACGGGGTCAACTGGAACGGCACCGACAAGCACTACTTCCGCACCAAGCAGGGCGGCGTCAGCAACGGCATCGGCGCCGGCCAGTGGCTGACCATCGAGCTCGGTCTCGCCCAGGGCGTCTCGTACGCCGACATCCTGGCCGACCTGAACTCGGGCAACTTCCGTATCGCCCAGCATGTCCAGAGCATCGAGCCCGGCGACATCAGTGTCGGCGTGATCACCGAGGGCGGGAACAGTTCGGAGATCGCCCTCATCCCGCTCCCGACTGGAGCCGGCCTGGCCGGTGTCGGGCTGGGTCTGGTGGCTCTGCGTCGCCGCCGCTGAGCATCGGCGAGCCGTATTCGTTATCGCAAGGCGGCACGGCGTCTGCGCGAATCGACACCGCCTTTGCGTTATTGACAAGTTATGGGCCTGTCGGCGATCGCAGGGGCCCTGAGATGGCGGAAGTTTTCTTGTGCTGACTGCCTTTGTGGCTTATACTCTTATTAGATTCGCAAACTCCGCTTCCAGCGTTTTTTTGGCGGCGGAGGATGCGGCAGAGAGAGAGAGGATTGATTAATGAAGAAGTGCACAGCTTTCGCCGGTTTGGCGTGTGCGGCGGGCTTGGCTGCGTCGGCGTCCGCGGCGACACTGCCGCTGGCGGTCTATCAGAACTCCGACAACGGGAATCTTTCGGGTTTGTCGCTGTGGGTTGACATCGAGTCAAATCTGGCTGGAACGGTGGACTTTACCTTCCGCAACGACTACGACCCCAACGGCATCAACGCGAGCTCGTCGATCGCCAACATCTACTTCGAGAATGTCGATGTCGGTCAGTCGCATCTGCTCGCCAACGGCGCGGTTTTCGGCACCGATAGCGGCGTCAGTTTCGATGTAGGCGGCTCTCCGGGAAGTCCCGCAAACCCCGGGAGTCCCGATTGGCGGGGGAACCTGACGCGGTTCTCAGCGGAAAACCCAGCGCCGTCCATGGGGATCAACAGCGGTGAGTCCCTCACGCTCCGGTTCGATCTGCTCGGCGGCGCCTCTGTCGGCGATGTGGTCAGCGCCATCGGCGCCGGCGACTTCCGAATCGCTCAGCATGTCCTCTCGATCGGCGGCGGCGAGGAATCGATCTGGACCGTCGTCGTCATCCCCCTGCCCGGCACCGCCGGTCTCGGGGCGCTGGGCCTCGGCCTCGTCGCCATCCGTCGCCGCCGCTGAACGCGGGGTGTAGGACCGACATCGTGAATCTCGTTCACCGCCGCGGGCATCCGCGGCGGTTTTTCTGCGC
>SLFH01000257.1 GCA_007124345.1 Phycisphaerales bacterium
ACCAGCGAGGGCAACCGCGACCTCCGCCTCTTCGGCGGCAGCCTCTTCAAGCGCACGCACTTCGCCGGCGCGACCACCGGCCAGCAGCTCCTCTACGCCCTCGACGAACAGACCAGGCGCTACGAGGCGGAGGGGTTGGTCAAGAAGTACGAGTTCTGGGAGTTCCTCTGGCCCATCACCGAAGGCGAGGGGGAAGGCCGGCGCTGCGTCGGCATCGTCGCCCAGGATATGCGCACGATGCAGATCCGCGCCTTCAGGGCCGACGCGGTCGTCATGGCCACAGGCGGGTGCGGGCTGGTCTTCGGCAAGAGCACCAACTCGATCATCTGCAACGGCGGCGCCGCGGCGCGCTGCTACCAGGCCGGCGCGTGGTACGCCAACCCCGAGATGATCCAGGTCCACCCGACCGCCATCCCGGGCGCCGACAAGTGCCGCCTGATGAGCGAGTCGGCCCGGGGCGAGGGCGGACGCGTCTGGGTGCCCCGCAAGAAGGGCGACCGGCGCAAGGCGGACCAGATCCCAGAGGACGAACGCTGGTACTTCCTGGAAGAGAAGTACCCCGGCTACGGCAACCTCGTCCCGCGCGACATCGCCACACGCGAGATCTTCGATGTCTGCGTCAACCAGCACATGGGCGTCGACGGCGAGAACCAGGTCTACCTCGACCTGACGCACAAAGACCCCGACTACCTCACCCGCAAGCTCGGCGGGATCATGGAGATCTACGAGAAGTTCGTCGGCGACGACCCGCGCAAGGTCCCGATGAAGATCTTCCCGGCTGTCCACTACAGCATGGGCGGCCTCTGGACGACCTTCACCCCCGGCGCATACACGCCCGAGACCCCTGTCGGCGAGCACAAGCCGGGCATGGTCCCGCCCGTCGACGCCCAGCCCGGGCACGGGCTCGCCATCGGCGCCCCCAACAACTCAATGACCAACATCGACGGGCTCTACGCCTTCGGCGAGGTCAACTTCGCCTACCACGGCGCCACACGCCTCGGCGCAAACGCCTTGCTCTCGTGCATCTTCGACGGGCTCTTCTGCGGCGTCTCGGTCGTCAACTTCGTCAAGGGCGACCGCGTCAAGGAGGCCCCGGCCGAGTCGCTCCCCTCGCAGGTCTATGACCGCTTCGTCGAGCAGGAAGAGGCCAAGGTCAAGAAGCTGCTCGACTCGGTCCAGATGCGGGGGGAGATCGCCCCCGACCACAACGGCTACACCATCGCCAACGAGCTCGGCGTCGAGATGAACGCCGCGTGCACCGTCGTGAAGACCGAGGGCCGCCTCAAGCAGTGCATCGAGAAGGTCCGCGAGCTCCGCGAGCGCTACTCGAAGGTCGCGATGCCCGACTCTGCCGCGTGGAGCAACCAGAGCCTCAGCTTCATCCGGGCTACCGGCGACATGCTGGTCATCGCCGAGCTGATCGCCAAGGCAAGCTTGGAGCGGGAGGAGAGCCGGGGCTCGCACTACCGCCTCGACTTCCCCGAGCGAGACGACGATCGGTTCCTCAAGACGCTGGTGGGCGAGTACGACCCCGCCTCCGACGAGCACAAGATCTCCTTCCGCGAGATCGACACCAGCCTCGTCAAGCCCCGCCCCCGCACCTACGGACGCGTGGACGCCAAGCCGCAGGACAAGAAGGAAACCGTCGCCCAGAGCTGACGGAGCAACACCATGGTCGCAGACAACCAACCCAGCGCCGACAACGCTCAGGAAACCTCCACGCCCGAGGGCTCGGGCCGGGCCCGCAAGGTCCGATTCCGCATCAAACGCTGCGAGGGGCCGGGCAAGCCCGTCTACTGGCAGACCTTTGTCGTCCAGACCGAGCCGGGCGCAAACATCATCTCCTGCCTGCAGAAGATCGCCGAGCACCCCGTCACCGTCGAGGGCGAGCGCACCACGCCGGTCACATGGGACTCCGGCTGCCTCGAAGAGGTCTGCGGCGCTTGCACCATGGTCATCAACGGGCGCGTCCGCCAGTCCTGCTCGGCACTCATCGACCGCATCGCACCCAACGACGGCGACGAGGTCGTCCTCGAACCGATGCAGAAGTTCCCCGTCGTCAGAGACCTCTGGGTTGACCGCCAGCGCATGTTCGAATCGCTCAAGAAGATCAACGCCTGGGTCCCCATCGACGGCACCTACTCCCTCGGCGCAGGCCCCAAGGAAAGCCCGGAGACCCAGGCCACTCGCTATGTCCTCTCCACCTGCATGAGCTGCGGCTGCTGCCTCGATGCCTGCCCCCAGTACCTCAAGGAAGAAGACCCCGCCAAGTGGGACTCTTCCTTCATCGGCGCCGCCGCCCTCAGCCAGGCACGCCTCTTCAATCTCCACGAGACCGGCAAGCAGGGACGCAAGGACCGACTGGACGCTCTGATGGGCCCCGGCGGCGTCAGCGAGTGCGGCAACGCCCAGAACTGCGTCAAGGTCTGCCCCAAGCACATCCCCCTGACCGAGTCCATCGCCGCCATCGGCCGAGCCGTCACGGTCCACTCGATCGCCAAGTGGTTCACCGGCAAGTGACCCGCGGGGGAGACTGACAGACAGCAAGAGCCCGATCAACACCCCGCCCCCGGCGGGGTTGTTTTTCGGACTGTTGAACGGGATCAGTTGTGCCGGAGGGGCAGGCCTCGCGGGCCCGGAACCGGGCGGGAGGCACGGGCAACGCGTCGGGCGATGAACGCGCCCGCCCCGGAGGCCGATCTTCCCGCCCATGCAGCCAAACATCGCAAGAGACGCAAGCACACCGGGGTCATTCTCGCCGCTCCAGGCGAGGGGATACTCGGCCGTCGCCCTCCTCAGCGCCTGCGGGCTGGTCGCGACGGCCTACTGGCTCGGGGCGTCGTGGCTGGCCGACCCGGTGCTGGGGATCCCCTCAGGGGTCTGGGCGACGGTGGTCCTCTTCGGCGTCATCCGATGGGGCGACTCGCTGGTGCTCGACGGGGCGGTCCGCCGGGCCCTCGGGCTCGCCAAGAGCGGACGCAACACCGGCGCGGGCCTGATCGGACGGTGGTTCAGCAGCTGCCGCGAGTCGATTGGAAAGGGATGCCAGGCCTGGGCGGGCGCACGGAGGAAGGCCTGCCGCAGCCTGGCCGATCGGCTCGATCCCGATCGTGCCGTCGAGGACGAGATCGTCTGGCGCCCCGGCCCCGAGGACGAAGCCCCCGCGTTCAAACCCGAGCCCCAGCGAGCCGCCCGGAGGGAGGGCGTCCGTGTCCGCATCGGGGTCGCGTGCAGCGGGGTGGTCGCCTCGGGTGTGATCCGCGGCGGGCGGGCCTGCCCGGGCGTCGGCTGGCTGCGCCTGGAGCCTGGCGCTGGCACGCCTCAGAACGCCCGGAGGATGGGCTTTGACGCGATCGTCCACGACGCGTCCGAGCGCGGCATCGTCGTGAACACCCACAGCGCCGACGAGGTCGCCTCCCGCCCGGCCGACTGGGCCCGCCCAGACGCCGCCGCCACCTACGCCTCGGTCTTCCCGACCCGCTACGACCCCCATCAGGTCACCCTCGGGCACCCGCGCTTCGAGGATCCGTACGAGCACGAGCTCGCCTCGGCTCTCGCCTCGGCCGCTGCGGGCGCCGTCAAGGCCGGCGATACCAACGCCGACGCCTCCTCGCTCTTTCTGAATCTCCGCGATGTGCTGGTCCGGGGCGTGCTCCGTCAGGACAGCCCGGCGATGCTCGTGCCCGCCGCGAGGGCGGTCTCGGGCTGGTTCGTCTGCTGCGAGCGCAACGCCTCGGTCGAGGAACGGCTCGAAGGCGTCGAGGCCGCGGCACGCGTCCTGGGCGATGATCCTGTTGTTCTGATGCGACTTGCTGCGGCGCGCTTCGCCGCCTCGCGCGACGAGGAGGGGCACCAGGCGCTGCACGAGGCCTTCCGCCTGCTGGTGCAGCGCGACGACCGCGTCCGCGCCGATCAGTACCGCTTCATCCAGTCGGAGATCGAGCACGCCGACGAGCACGACCCGATGGTGGTGGGGCGTCTGGCGGCGGGGATGGCGCTGATCGCCGCCTCATCCGAGCCCGGTGCGCTGCACCACCTGCGGGGCGACATCGCCGACGACCTCGACCACGCAGAGTGGCTCGTCGGTCGCGACCAGGACAAGGCGCTGATCCTCGAAGCGTTGCGGAGGGTGTCGATGGCGGCCTCGGTCGCCAAGGCGACGCCCGCCGCGGCATAGGCACGCACCGGCGGCTCAGCCCTCGACATCGAGCGTCGGGTGCTGGTCGTCATGACCGGCGGCCGGTTCTTTCTTCTTGGTCTTGCGTGGGCCCGCCTTGGATCGGCGATCCTCACGCGCGTCCTCGTGCGTCGAGTCGGCCAGCGGCTGCACGCGGTCGGGCGCTTCGATCGCCTCCACCTCGACGCGGTCGTCCTCGCGCTTGCTCACTCGCGAGTCGCGCTCTTCCTTGATGCGGTTATGCCGAGCCTGGATGTGGCTCTGGCCCTGCGTGCCCGCAACGGATTGGGCGGCGTGTGTGCCGAAGATTCCCATGTTGAAACAATCGGCGTCACTTCGGCCGGCGCTTGAGCAATCCGTGCGAAGCCAGCCCCTGGAAGTGGGCGGGTCGGCCTCCGGAGGGTGACAGCGGGGTGTCGGCGGGGGGTTCTCGGTCTGTCAGACGCCGACGATGTTCACGCCGCAGTCGACATAGATGTTCTCGCCCGTGACGCCGTTGGCCAGGTCCGACACGAGGAAGGCGGCGACGCCCCCGACATCCCCGCCCTCGACATTACGCCGCAGCGGGGCCCGCTCGAGGTTGTGCTTGCTGATCTCCTCGGCGCCGCCCACGGCCGACGAGGCGAGCGTGCGGAGGTACCCGCCAGAGATCGTGTTCACGCGGATATTGTGCTGGCCGAGCTCGGAGGCGAGGTAGCGGCTGGTGGTCTCCAGCGCCGCCTTGGCGACGCCCATGATGTTGTAGCCCGGCACGACCTTTTCTGAGCCGTAGTAGCTCATCGCCAGCACGCTTCCCCCGCCGGCGTTCTTCATCATCTCCTTGGCGCGGCTGGCCATCGCGGCGAGCGTGTACGCGGAGATGTCGATCGCGTCGAGGTAGGCCTTCCTCGGGGTCTTGTGGAAGTTGCCGATCTGCAGCCACTCGCGGTCGGCGAAGGCGATCGAGTGGACGAGGTAGTGCATCTTCTGCCCGTGGGCCTCGGCGTAGGCGGAGAAGGCCTTGTCCATGTCCTCGTCGCTGGAGGCGTCTAGGGGGTGCAGCCAGGGGTCGGTGACGCCCAGGGCCTCGACGGCGCGGCGCGTGCGCCGTTCGTTCTTCTCGCCGGGCAGGTGGGTGAAGGCGCAGGTCCCGCCCTGGGCGATGATCGACTGCGCGATGAACCAGGCGTAGGAACGCTCGTTGGCGATCCCGACGATCAGACCGGTCTTGCCGTCCAGCAGGCCCATGGGAAGCTCCCTCCGTCGGTCCGGGTGTGTGGGGTGGGGTGTTGCAGGTGGGGATGGTAGTCGCGGCCGCTACGATCGGTGCGATGAACGACCGACAGCCCCAGACCGACGAGCCGCACCCAGAGAACCCGCTCCCGACCGAGTTCCAGGCCCTCTGCCAGGAGGGCGGCGCGGGCGAGCGGCTCAAGACCCTGATCGAGATGGCCCGCGACGAGGACCTGGGCGGGGACCCGGAGGGGGGCGACGCGACCAGCGCCGCCCTGCCCGACCCCGACCGACGCGTGACCGCCGATGTTGTCCACCGCACCGGCGGGCCCCTGGCGGGGCTCCCTCTGGGCCCGAAGATCTGCGAGGCGTTCGGGGGCCGGGTCGAGTTCTCGACCGACACGCACGACGGCGTCATCGCCGGGCGGAACGCCGTGATCGCCCGGCTCGAAGGCCCGATCGCGGGCGTGCTGACCGTCGAGCGCACACTGCTCAATTTCCTCGGCCGGCTCTGCGGCGTCGCCGAGCGCACGCGGGCGTTCGTCGAGCGCGTCGACCTCGGCGGGCGGGCGTTCATCTTCGACACGCGCAAGACCACGCCGGGGTGGAGGGGGCTGGAGAAGTACGCCGTGCGCTGCGGCGGCGGGCGTTCGCACCGCCTCGGCCTGCACGATGCGCTGCTCATCAAAGACAACCACATCGCGGGCGTCGGTCTGGAAGAGCTCGGCGAGGTTGTGCGCACGATGGCGGAGAAGGCCCGCGAGGCGCGAGGCGACTCGCTGAAGTTTGTGATGGTCGAGGTCGACACGCTGGGTCAGCTGCAGGCGGTGCTGAAGGGCGCGTCGAAGGCGATCGATCTGGTGCTGCTGGACAACATGCCGCCGCCGATGCTGAAAGAAGCGGTCGAGCTGCGCGACAAGCTCGGCGCGGGCGTCGAGCTTGAGGCGTCGGGGGGCGTGACGCTCGAGAGCGTGAACGAGATCTCCAAGACGGGTGTCGAGCGGATCAGCGTCGGTTCGCTGACGCACGGTGCGTTCTGGTCGGACCTCGGGCTGGACATCCGCGACGGAAACGATCGGCCCTGGGACGAGCGGGACTGAACGGCGTGGCGGCGCCCGCAAAGATCGAGTGTGCGATGCGGGGCGTGGCGCCCGAGGCGATGGCCGTCGAGGCGTACGCCGAGATCGGCTCGACGCAGGACCGGGCGTTTGAGTTGGCCGGGCGGGCGGGGCGTTCCGGGCCCGTCGCGTGTGTCGCGGCGCTCGCACAGACCGCCGGGCGCGGCACGCGGGGCAAGGCCTGGTTCAGCGTTTCTGATGCGCTGGCGATGAGCGTCGCGTTCGCCGATGACCCGAACCCAAACCGGGCCGCGGAACGGGCGGGCGCTGGCGTTGATCAGGCGATCGCCCGGGCCTCGGTCGCGGCGGGCGTCGCGGCGCACGAGGCCGCCGAGCGGTTCGTCGGTCCGGGGCCCCTCACCCTCCGCTGGCCCAACGACCTGCTGTGCGAAGGCAGAAAGCTCTCGGGCGTGCTGATCGAACGGCGCGGCGGGGTGACCGTCGTCGGCGTCGGCGTGAACCTCGATCACCGCGGGGACTGGCCGGAAGAATTCGCGGCGAGGGCGACCACGCTCGCAGGCTGCGGCGGTCGGTGCGACGCCGAGGCCTTCGCCCCGGAGCTGCTTGCCTCGCTCTTGCGATGGCGGGAAGAGCCGCGGGAGGCGCTGTCGCTCGCTTGGGCGGAACGTGAGCGTTCGGCGGGGACGCGGGGCGCGTTCGTCGTCGAGAACACGAGGTACGAGGGACGGATCGTCTCGATCGATCCCTTCGACTGCATCCTGCTGGAGCGCGACGACGGGTCGAGGGTCAGGCTGCCTGTCGCTCGGGCGGTCAGGGGCGAATCAATGTTGCGAGGGAAGGACGCCGACCTCTGAGCGAAGCGAAGAGTCGGGACTCTCCCGATCTCGAGGGGAAGAGCAAGTGAACGGGCGA
>SLFH01000287.1 GCA_007124345.1 Phycisphaerales bacterium
CGACCCGCGAGCGTCACCCCACCAACATGCACCTCTCGGTGCACCGCGCGATCTCGGTCCGCAACGAGCTTCGCTCGGCGGGCGTCACCGCCGAGAAGATGCGCGCCAGCGGCTGGGGCGAGCACCGCCCCATCGTCGCCAACAACCCCTCAGGCGGCACGGTGCAGAACCGGCGCGTCGAGATCTACCTGACCCGGGGCGGATGGACCGGCCCCTCGGCGACCCCGGCGCTGGCGAGCCCCGAACGCCGCACCGAGCCGACGCGTCAGCAGCCGACGCGCACTCGCGACGACGCGGACATCGTCAAGTAAGTCGACCAAAGACCAACGCGATCACCGACCGCCGCCTCCGGGCGGCGGTTTTCTTTTTGGAGGGGTGTGGGGAGAAGATGCGATTCAGGCGTTCTTCTTGTCACCCTTGCCCGGCCATTGGTCGGAGCGCCTTGGCGCAAGGCCGAAGCCGAGGGCGATCAGGAAGACGAGGCAGCTCCCGCCCGCCAGCGCGAGCGGGAGGCGCGCCTCGACGAGCTGGCCCCGCGTGAACTCGGCGCTGGGGGGCTTGCCCCCCATCAGGTGCATCGCCGAGGCGTACTGCCATGTGCTGGGCTGCAGCTCATTTCGCCGGCGCTCGGGGCGGGGCGCGCCGTCGCGCTCGGCCCGCTGGATGCGGCGCTGGAAGGCCCGCTCAGACTCGGGGAAGACGAGGCGTTCGTGATCGAACCCGCCCTCGGGATCGAACGTGAAGAAGTCGAACGACCAGTCGCTGCGGAAGACCTCGCCGAAGCTCTCGGGGTCTGCGCCTGGACGCGGCACCTTGCGGACGGCGACGAGGTTGCCCTCGATCAGCCCGGCGTCCATGAACCGCCGGGTCTCCTCGGGGTCGAACCCCTCGTTCTCACGCCAGAGCACGAAAACGAGCCAGTCGCGGTAGCGCTCCAGGCGGGGGAGTGTGACGCGGGCCGGGATGGTGACGGGGAGGGAGAGGGTCTCGTCGCCGTAGGTGACCACGACCTCGCCGGTCCCGTCCTCTCTGATGTTGTCGCCGGAGATCCCGACCCGTCGACCTGCGAACTCGAAAGCGGGCACATTGAGCACGAAGGTGTAGAAAATCTGCGGCGGCTGCTCGGTGTTGTAGCGGTCGATCTGGCGGAAGAGCGAGAAGCCCGAGAGAACGAAGACAACCAGCGCCGCGCCGGCGATCGAGAGAGGGATGAGTCGTCTTCGGTTCATGGTGGTCGTCGGGTTAGATCCCCCCAGACGCCGAGTTTGCGGCGGGCTTCGGCTGCGGTCAGTTGTTGGCGTCGCCCTCTTCGTCGTCTGGCGGGGCGAAGAGCCTGGGCGATGAGAGGTCGGTGACGCGGTTGGGGCTCGGGGCCGGGCGGTAGGCCTTTTTGTGCTCGTGGTAGCGTCGGAGGCGTTCGAAGACCTCCGGGCTGAGGCGCGAGCGGGCGACTTCGGGGTCGGACGAGAACTCGGTGATGGCGTCGGAGACTTCCTCGCGGGCGCGTCTGACGCGGCCTGTATCCTCGCCGTCGGGCCCGAGGACCGCGGTGAACCTCGGGTTGCCGTCCTGGTCGAAGGCGGAGCGTTCCAGGCCGAGGCCTCCGGTGCCGCCGGGGGTGTGCTGCCCGTCCTTCCACGAGTAGATGCGGTCGCGGTTGCCCATGTCGATGGAGGTGAAGCCGATGAAGAGGCCGAAGGTGAGCAGGCAGAAGAGGAGGATCATGGTGTTGAGCTTGGTGTCGTAGTAGAGCTGCATGAAGAAGGCGACGACGAGGATCGCCTTGATGGTGGCGATGGTCATCGCGACAGCGACATTGACCCACTGGGGGATGGTGATGCCCAGCTCTTCGGCGATGACAATCTCGGCCTGGGCCGAGCCGACGGTGAGCCCCGTCAGCAGGAGGAGCAGGGCGAGGATGGTGACGAGCATCCGCATCGAGAGGATGTGGTGCCCGTGCTCTTCGCCCTCGTGGAAGCCGTGCGGGTCGGCCGGATCGAAGCCCAGCTTTTCCTTGTCTGAGGTGGGGCTTCCGGCTGGGCCTTGGTGCTGCTGGTCGGCCATGGCAGATGGTTCCTGTGGGTGCTGGCGTGCGGGTTCAGTGGATGAGGTAGAGCAGGGGGAAGAGGAAGATCCAGATCACATCGACAAGGTGCCAGTAGAGGCCGGCGACCTCGATGCCGGTGTAGTGCTTGGGCCCGTACCAGCCCTTGAACGACTTGAGCAGGATGACAAACAGCACCGCGGCGCCGATGAGCACATGGAGCGCGTGGATGCCGGTCGCGGAGTAGTAGAGGCTCCACCAGATGTGCTCGTTTGGGTCGGCCGCGAAGGGGTAGCTGAACCAGACGCCGGGGCGCTTGCCCTCGGCCCACTTGGGCGCGTACTCGAAGGTGAACTTGATGATCATGAAGAGCAACGCGCAGAACAGCGTGATGCTCAGGTTGATCTTCAGCAGGCCCTGCTGGTTGAGCTGGGCGTTGCGGATGCTCGCGGCGACGGTGAACGACGAGATCAGCAGGATCACCGTGTTGAGGGCGCCCCAGTGCACATCGAGGTGGTGCGACCCGTTGGCGAACGCCTCGGGGTACCACATCCTGAAGACGGCGTAGGCGACGAAGATACCCGCGAACAGCAGGACCTCGGTCGTCAGGAAGAGCCACATGCCGATCTTGCAGGCGTCGAAATCCTCCGCGTGGCTGCGCCAGTGGTTCGCGAAAGGCTGGCGCTTCCACCTGGGCTCGGTGGAGAGCGCCGGGGACTGCGGGTTGTTCTGCGGCGGCTTGCCGCCGGTGTCGATCGAGGTCATCGGGCCCCCTCCGGGTGAGGCAGGGTCAGGCTCTTGTCGCGCCGGGCGCTGGGCCCGGAGTTGTCAAAGCCCCGGCCCGGGCTGGTCGGCCCGGGCGGGGAAGGGTGTCAGTGCGTGCGCTCGCCGGCGCGGAGCGGCTCGGGCATCGGGAACTCGGCCGGGTCGGTGTGCGGCGGCTGGACCGTGTCGAAGTCGTAGGGGCCGTGCTTGACGATCGGCTCGTGGTGGAAGTTGTGCTCGATGGGCGGGCTCTCGGTCTCCCACTCGAGGCTCAGGCCGCCCCACGGGTTCTCCGGGGCCTTGCGGCCGGCGACCAGCGAGTGGACGAAGACGCCCAGGTGCACCACGAAGCCGATCCCGAGGATCCACGACCCGATGGTCGAGAGCTGGTGGAGGAACTGGAACTCGTCGGGGTAGCTGGCGTAACGGCGCGGCATCCCGCGGGTGCCGAGGATGAACTGGGTGAAGAAGGTCAGGTTGAAGCCGATGAAGACGAGCACGCAGCCGAAGATCGCCCAGCGCTCGTTGTAGAGCTTTCCGAACATCTTGGGCCACCAGTGGTGGATGCCCCCGACGAAGGCGATGATCGTGCCGCCCATCATCACATAGTGAAAGTGGGCGACGACGAAGTAGCTGTCGTGCAGGTGCAGGTCGGTGGCGAGGGTGGCCAGGGGCAGGCCGGTGAGCCCCCCGATGGTGAACATGAACAGGAAGCTCAGGGCGTAGAGCATCGGGGTGTTGAAGGCGATCGAGCCCTTGTAGAGCGTGGCGACCCAGTTGAAGACCTTGATGGCCGTCGGGATGGCCACGAGGAAGGTCAGGGCGCTGAAGATCATTGCCGCAAGCTCACCTGACGCGGTGAACATGTGGTGGCCCCAGACGAGGAACGAGACGGCGGCGATGCCGAGCGTCGCGAACGCCATCGCGCGGTAGCCGAAGAGCTTCTTGCGGGCGTGGACGGGGATGATCTCGTTGATGATGCCGAAGGCGGGGATGATCATCACGTAGACGACCGGGTGGCTGTAGAACCAGAAGAAGTGCTGGTAGAGGACGGGGTCGCCGCCCATGCGCGGGTCGAAGATGCCGACATGGAAGACACGCTCGAAGATCAGCAAGAGCAGGGTGATGCCGATGACCGGGGTCGCCAGGACCTGGATGATCGCGGTGGCGTACATGGCCCAGACGAACAGGGGCATGTCGAACCAGCCCATGCCGGGCGCCCGGAGCTTGTGCACCGTGACGATGAAGTTCAGGCCCGTCAGGATCGAGCTGAAGCCCAATATGAACGCCGCGAGGATGACGAAGACCACGCGTAGATGGTCCGCGTCGGTCATCGTTGAGTAGGGCGTGTAGAAGGTCCAGCCCGTGTCTACACCCCCCATCACCACCGCCGCGACGGCGAAGATCGAGCCGAACACATAGATGTACCAGCTCATCAGATTCAGGCGTGGGAAGGCGACATCCTTCGCCCCGAGCATGAGTGGCAGGAAGAAGTTGCCCAGCGACGCCGGCACCGAGGGCACGATGACCATGAAGGTCATGATGATCCCGTGGAGGCTGAAGGCGCGGTTGTAGATGTTCATGCCCGCCGAGACGCCGCCCTCGGACTCGACGCCGGGGACGATGGGCGCGAGGTTGACGAGCACCTGGCCTGTGTAGCTGGTGACCGTTTCGCCCTCGACAACCTGCGTAACGACGCGGGTCGGCTCCCAGAGCTCCGCCCGGACGCCGAGGGCCGCCACGCCCCCGAGGAAGAACATGAACATGATGGCGAAGAGGTACATCACGCCGATCTTTTTGTGATCGATCGTGGTGGCCCAGTTCCAGATGGTCGCCAGCGCTCCGCCGTGGGGCGTGAGGTAGCTGCCCTCGTGGTGGGCGTGCTGTCCTGCGTTGTGGGTGTCGATGGTGCTCATGGTGTGTTCACGCCCTCGTGTGGGTGTGGGTCGCTCCCCCCCCGCGGCCCCGGGAGGCCGGGGCCGGACGCATCGGGTTTCAGTTCCCGCCGGTTTCCTCTTCTTCGTCTGGGAATCCGGCGGTCGGGTCGCCGCCCTGGTCGCTGATCGATCGCATGAAGGCGATCAGGGCCCGCATCTCTTCCTCGTTGATCTGGCCGAGGTAGGAATTCATGACATTCTGGTAGCCCGAGCGGATTTTGCGGCCGGGGTAGTAGATCGACTCGCGGGTGAAGTCGGCGTCGGCGAGGTGTGTCGAGCCGTCGGTGTATCTGTGCTCGTAGCCGTACCAATTCAGCCAGGTCGGGCCGGTGCCCGACGAGCCGTCAAGGCTGTGGCACGCGTTGCACCCGCGGAGGCTGTGAAGAAGCTTGCCCTTCTCGACGAGGCTGATGCCCTCGGGCCAGGGGTTTCTCAGGAAGTTTTCGTAGACCTCGCGTGGGACGACGCGGATGAGGCCGAGCATCTGGGAGTGCTGGTCGCCGCAGTACTCGGCGCAGTAGAGGATGTGTTCCTTGTTGGGGTAGCCCAGATCTGGGTTGTCCATGTCGCCGGGCTGGAGCTTGCTGGTGCGGAACCAGAAGCTGGTGCTGCGGTTGGGGAAGAGGTCCATTTTCGAACGGAAGTCGGGCACCCAGAAGCTGTGGATGACATCCTGGCTGGACATCTCCAGCAGGATCGGCGTGTCTTCGGGGAACATGAAGACCGGGACGCTGGACGCAGAGATCGTGCCCGGTGGGAGGGTCTCGGTCGAGGTGACGCCCCCGGGGTAGTAGAGGTTCCAGCCCCAGCGGTAGCCGATGAGGTCGAGGCGGACGGCGTCGGACGGGGCGATCACCTGCTTGGCGTAGACGCGGAAGCCGACAAAGAAGAGGGAGATGAAGACGATCGAGGGGATGATCGTCCAGGTGATCTCCAGCGCGGTGTTGTGGCTCGGGCTGCGCGGGGGGGCGACGCCGGGGCGGCGCCGGTACTTGACGGCCCAGTAGAACGAGAGCGCCATCAGCCCGATGAAGACGAAGGTGCTGATCCAGAAGATGAACATGAACAGGCCTTCGACCCCGGCGGAGTAGGCCGCTTCCTGCGGGTCGCGCCCGAAGATGAAGCGGGCCACCGGGCCCTGCTGGGCCGGGAAGGTCGCGGCTCTCGCCGATTCGAACAGACCGAGAAACGGGTTCATGCGCTGGGCCCCGTGAATCCGGGCGTCGGACGGTTGGCGGCGTTGGCGAGCCGGACGGGGCCCGCCGACGCCGGGCGTCGACGCAGTCTTTCTTTCAGAAACATCACACCGATCAGCCCCCCGAGCAGCACGACGGTGCCGGCCCCGGCGAGGCGCATCACCGCCATCGCCTCCATGTTGTAGGCCCCCGCGTCGGGGTCGAAGGTGAAGCAGGTGTGCACGAACCAGTCGATGAAGCCCCGCGCGATCCGCCCGTTGCTCGCCTCCAGCAGCGCCATGCGGAGCATCGGCCCGACCTTCTGGTCGGTCGTGTTGAAGCCGGGGAGGTAGCGGGTCACCACGCCCTCGGGGCTGAGCACGATCAGGGCCGAGGGGTGCGAGTACTCGCCGTTGACCAGCAACTTGTAGCGGAAGCCGACAGCGTCGGCCAGACGCCGGGCCTCGGCCTCGCCGGCGACATGGAACATGATGCCGCGCCGGGTGTCCTCGTTAACGCGCCGGCCGTAGGTCAGCTCGTGGCGGACCAGCGCGTCGCGCTTGGCCTCCTGGGCCATTTTCTCGGTGTTGGTCGGGTCGAAGCTGACGACGAGGACGGTGTAGTCGACGCCGGGCTCGTAGGGGCACTCGCCGATGGTCTGCGAGAGGTTCTCAAGGAGCGCCGGGCACTGCAGCGGGCAGTCGTAGTAGACCAGCGAGAGGAGGACCGGCTTGCCCTTGTTGAAGTAGCTCGCCAGATCGACCGCCTCGCCGAGCTCGCTTCGGACGATGATCGGGAAGGGGACGCGGTTGCCCAGGCGGTCGTCCATGCCGACGCCGCGGGCGGCCTCGGGCAGTTCGTTGAGCACACCCTGCGCCGACGCGGGACGCGCCGCAAGACAGACCGCCGCGACCGCGATGACCGCGAGGCATCCGTTGAGGCGTCTGGCGAGGCTGGATGTGAACGAACGCTTCTTCATGGGGGCTCTGCCGCCGGAGGGCCTTAGTCCTGTCCTTCCGAGTACCGCTCGATCACGCGGTCGATCGCCAAGTCGAGGGGGACGCGGACGATCTCACGCTCTTGGTCCTCCCAGGCGTAGCCGGTGAGGGCCTGGCGTGCGCTCTCGCGGTAGGGGATCGAGATGTCGGTCCGCCAGTGTGTGGTTTCCTTGAGCTCGGCCTTCAGCGCGTTGGTGTGCTGGCTGAAGTAGAAGATGAGCGCGACCACGGTGACCGTCAGGCCCACGGTCATGATGCAGAAGACCAGGAAGAGCACACCGGCGTCGACCCGCGACGCGTGCTCCTCTTGGGGAGGCCCCTCTTCGGGTGTGTGGGTGTGCCACTCATCCGGCTCGGTGTGGTCCACCTCGAGATGTCTCGGTTCGTCGCTCATGGTGCTGCCCCATCCGGGCTTCGCCGGTCTTGCCAAACAGTATTCATTCTTTCCCGACAGAACAGAGCCGTCCGCGCCGCGTTTGCGGACGATGGCCGCCCAACGGATATTCGGACCCTGTACTCAGACATAGTTCTTGTGCTTCAGAGCCTTGAGGAGCCTGGGGTCTCTGACGGGGATCAGCGGCACGCGTGCGATCCGACGCACGAGGAAGCCGCCCCAAACCGCGAACACGCCCGCCGCGGCGACAACATCCAGCCACCACCCGGCCGGTCCGGGGTTGTACTGGGCGAAATCACGGATGTAGACCATGGGGCGGATGATCCATGTCTTGTCGATTGTCGTCATCACCAAGAGCCACACCCCGACGATCGCCAGACCGACCAGCGACCGCTTGACGGGGCGCTGGAGCAGGATGATGAAGGGGATGAGGAAGTGGCCGAAGACGAGCAGCCAGGCCAGGACTTCCCACCCGTTCTCCTTGCGGTGGGTGAACCAGGCGACCTCCTCGGGGATGTTGGAGTACCAGATGAGGAAGTACTGGCTGAAGGCGATGTAGCCCCAGAAGACGGTGAACCCGAACATGAGCTTGCCCATGTCGTGGGTGTGCTCGGCGGTGATGGCGCCGGTCATTCGTCCGAAGAACTTGGCGATGCAGCAGATGATCGCGACGACCGCGATCGCCGAGAAGGTCCCGCCCGCGAAGTAGTACACGCCCCACATCGTGCTGAAGAACCGGTAGTCGGGGCTCATCAGGAAGTCGAAGGCGAAGAACGCGACCGACAGGGCGAACAGCAGCATGCCCCAACTGCTGGTGAAACGGGCCTTGTTGACCAGGTACCGGTCGCCGGTCTGGTCCTGGGCCATGCTGTAGCCCCAGAGCTTCATCGCCAGCAGGATCCAGATCCCGCCGTAGAGCAGGAACCGGATCGCCAAGAACGCCGGGTTCAGGTACGACGACTTTTTGTTGACGAGATACGCATCGGCGTCGTCCATCATCCAGTGGAACAGCACTCCGCCGGCGGCGAGCTCGAAGATCAGGATCGGGGCGATGAGCACCACGCAGAGCGGGATGTTCATCATGACATTCTCGAACTGGCGCCGGACGCCGGCGCTCCAGCCCGAACGAACCAGCTCAAAGACCATCACCCAGAACATCGCGCCGAGGCTGATGGCGGTGACGGCGTAGACGCCCACGGCATAAGACGCCAACGCGTGCCGGCCGTTGACGATCACGGCGCCCGCGGCCGTCAGGGCGAGGAGTATCGCACCGATGCCGATCATGACCGCCGCGGCTTTGTCCATCGAGGCCCGGTCGGCGGTGATGTTCTCGGCGCTCATCGCCGGGTGCTCGGCGATCCGCTTCAGACGGCGCTTGTACTGCGTCGCAGAGAGCTGGGTCACTGCGCACCCCCTTCGGTCACGCCGCGGTCAGTCGCCAGCAGGTCCGCGCCCGAGGGCGGCCGCTCGGCCGTCCCGGCGCCGCCCATCCGCAGGCGACGCAGGCGCTCGCGGGCGTCGCGTTCGGCGGGCACATCGTCGCGGAGTTCGGCCATCGGGAAGTTCCGCGAGAGCTGCAGCGCCCGGATGTACGCGACGATTGCCCACGCGTCGTCGGCGCTGAGCGCGTGGCTGTAGCCGGGCATGCGGAGGCCCTTGCCGACATCCTCGGGCGACTCGAAGCCGACCCCGTACATCGTCGTGTAGAACAGGTACCCGTCGCGCCCGCCCAGGTCCTCGGCGCCCTTCTGGTAGCGCTCGTCGTGGAAGCTGGGCACGGCGTACGACCAGCGCCGACCGACCAGGCCGCCGTACTGCTCGTAGCGGTTCACCGGCCCGCCGGTCTCGACGATCATCTCGCCTCCGCCCTCGCCCGCGTACCCGTGGCAGGCGGCGCAGAAGATGTCGTAGCGGTTCATCCCGCGAGTGATCAGTTCCGCATCGACCGGGATGGGGATGTCGCGTATGAAGGGGTCGGCGTCGCCGGACTGCCAGGCGAAGCGGAAGTCGACCCCCGCGACCACACCGTGGAACCGCTCGCTGTCGTCGCGCAGCAGCGCTTCGCGCTGTGGCTGGATTGTGCGCTGGTACCAGTCCTCCTCGGCGTGGCGGACGGGGTCGATCCCGTGCCGGTCGAACGCGACGATGCCCGCCGGGGGGACTCGCATGGCGCGCCCGCCGTCAGTCTCGTCGAAGAGCGCCAACGAGCCCTGCGGGCTGACGCGGGGCTGGTCGTCCATGTCCGGGAGGAACTGGCGAGGGGGCTTGTCGCTGCGGTCGCCCCGGCAGCCGGTCAGCCCGGCCGCGGACACGAGCGCCGCGCCGATCGCCAGCGCGACAACAGCGCGGCTCGCCGGGCGTCCTCTTTGGTGTGTCGTGGCAGTCAAGTGGAGCCTCCGTCGGGGCGTCAGTCGCGCTGACCGATCAGCTCGATGTGGTCGGGGTGGGTCTTCTCGAGGAGCTTCCGCGTCGCCTCGGGGTCGAAACGCTCGTCGGTCGCCTCGATGTAGACGAAGAACTTGTCGTCGCTGCTGGAGAGGAACCGCTCGCTCTGGTACAGCGGGTGGTGGTGCCTGGGCAGCCCGTTGAACGCGAACATCCCGATCAGCGTCGTGAACGCCGTGATCAGGATGCCGATCTCGAAGGTCACCGGCACGAACGGCTGCCAAGCTGTGAAGGGCTTGCCCTGCACGACCATCGGGTAATCGCCGGAGATCCACCACTGCAGGAGGAAGCCCATGGCCGCGGCCGAGAGCCCGGCCACGCCGATGATGTAGGGCAGCTTGG
The DNA here is from genome assembly GCA_007124345.1 of Phycisphaerales bacterium. GTDB lineage: Bacteria > Planctomycetota > Phycisphaerae > Phycisphaerales > UBA1924 > SLFH01. The sequence continues at coordinate 10,101 of SLFH01000287.1, forward strand.
TGCGAGAGAAGCCCATCGACTCCTCGATCCCGTGGATCGGGAAGGGCGAGAAGGAGTCCCACACCTTGTATCCCGCGTCGCGCACCGCCTCGACGGCGTGGACCAGGTCGGGCGTCTTGGAGTACTGCGCCAGCATCCCGTGCACGGGCGTGCCGTCCTCGAGGACGAACTTCGTCGAGGGCCCGCGCAGCGGCGCGGGGAGCTTGGAGGTCGGGATCGGCAGATAGTCGGCGAGCGCCATGTCAGCGGCCCTCCTCAGGGTGGGCCGGGGCCGGCGCGGGAGCTGCGCCGCCGGCGGCCTCGGGGTCGTCGCCTCGCGCCCCCGACACCGCCGGAGCCTCCTCGGGCTCGGGGTGCGGGTCGGCCTGCGGCATCACGGCCTTGATCTCCGCCATCGGGAAGATCGGCAGGAACTTCAGGAACAGCAGGAACAGCGTCATGAAGATCCCGAAGGTCCCCACGAAGGTCAGGATGTCCACGATCGTCGGGTAGAACATGTGCCACTGCGCCGGCATCCACCCGCGGTGCAGACTCGTCACGATGATCACGAAACGCTCGAACCACATCCCGATCGTCACCAGCAGCGCCACCACCCAGACGATCCGCACGTCCTGACGGCATCGCCTGAACCAGAACACCTGCGGCGAGACGACATTGCAGAAGATCATCGTCCAGTAGGCCCACCAGTACGGCGCGCCGCTCTCGTGCAGCCAGTCCGGGACCGCCCGGTTGAACATGAACACGTAGAACTCGAACTCGTTGGCCCCGTACCACGCGATGAAGAACTCCATCGCGTACGCGAAGCCCACCATCATCCCGGTGACCAGCAGGATCTTCGCCATGTTCTCGATGTGGCGAAGCGTCAGCAGGTCCTTGAAGTTGGGCAGGAGCTCACGCGCCGGGATCAAGAGCAGCAGCACCATCGCGAACCCGCCGAAGATGGCGCCGGCCACGAAGTACGGCGGGAAGATCGTCGTGTGCCACCCGGGCACCACCGAGACCGCGAAGTCGAACGAGACGATCGAGTGCACGCTGAGCACCAGCGGCGTCGAGATGCCCGCCAGGATCAGGTAGGCGACCTCGTAGCGGTGCCAGTGCCGGTTGCTGAATCGCCAGCCCAGCGCAAAGACCCCGTAGATGTACGCCCGCAGCGTGTCGGGCAGGCTCCGCGCCCCGCCCGAGGCCAGAGCCCGGCGCAGACGCCGGTCGGCCCGGTCGCGCAGCGTCGCGAAGTCGGGCAGCATCCCCATGTACCAGAACAGCGCCGAGACCGTCGCGTAGGTGCTGACGGCGAACACGTCCCACAGCAGGGGCGATCGGAAGTTCGGCCAGATCGCGTTGGCGTTGGGGATCGGGAAGACCATCCAGATGAACCAGATCCGCCCGACATGGATCGCCGGGAAGATGCCGGCGCAGGTCACCGCAAAGATCGTCATCGCCTCGGCCGAGCGGTTCACCGCCGTGCGCCACTTCTGCTTGAAGAGGCAAAGGATCGCGCTGATCAGCGTGCCGGCGTGGCCGATGCCGATCCAGAACACGAAGTTGGTGATGTCCCAGGCCCAGTTGACCTGGTTGTTCAGGCCCCAGACGCCCACGCCCGTGATGATCAGGTAGAGGATCATCATCGTGCCCACGCCCGCCGTCGCGGCGCTGACGAGCAGCGCCGGCAGCCACCACTTGGGCGCGGGGCGTTCGGCGTAGCCGCAGACGATCTCGGTCACCTCGTGCAGGGACCGCCCGCCGAGGACGAGCGGCGCATCGAGCGCCGGGTCGTCGATCAGCGAGCCGTCGCCCGGGTCGTGCGGGGACGGCTGGCTGGATTCCGGTTCACGCCCGAGCAGCTGCTCGACCGTGCGCTGGTCCGGATGCTCAACGCTCATGCGTGCACCCCCAGAACGCTCAGACTGCCGACATAGCCGGCGTCTTCATGTCTTCGTGTCGGATCATGCAACAGGCCCTGGCGGACACCGCCAGCGCCGCCACCCGGGACCGAGGCGTACGCCTTGGGGTCCTTGGGCTCTCTGAGCCTCGGGTTGGGGTTCCGCACGCGGAGGAGATGGCTCGTCCGCGGGCGGGTGTTCAGGTAGCCAAGCAGGAGGTAGCTGCGGTGGTTCGCACGCAGCTTGGAGACCTCGCTCGTCTCGTCGAGGATGTCGCCGAAGACGATCGAGTTCGTCGGGCAGGCCTGCTGGCAGGCGGTCTGGAAGAACCCGTCGGGGATGTTCTCCAGATGCTTGAGCTTCATCTCGAAGCGGGCCCGGTTGATCCGCTGGAGGCAGTAGGTGCACTTCTCCATCACGCCGCGCGAACGGACGGTCACATCCGGGTTGTGCTTCATGCGGCTGACCTGATCGACACGCTCGCGCAGACGCGGCGGGATCAGGTTCAGGTTGTCCGGGCGGGCGCCGCCGATCCGGTCCTGGAAGGCGAAGCGGCCGTTGAACTTCGTCTGCCCCCAGTCGAAGAAGTTGAACCGCCGGACCTTGTAGGGACAGTTGTTCGAGCAGTACCGCGTGCCGATGCACCGGTTGTACACCATCAGGTTCAGGCCCTCGGGCCCGTGCACCGTCGCGTTGACCGGGCACACCACCTCGCACGGCGCGTTCTCGCACTGCACGCACGCGACCGGCTGGTGCACCATCTCGTCGGGCGTCCGCCAGTCGTCGCCGGTGAAGTAGCGGTCGACACGGATCCACGACATCTCACGCCCACGGGCGACCTCGGTCTTGCCCACCACCGGGATGTTGTTCTCCGACCGGCAGGCGACGGTGCAGGTCCCGCACCCGATGCAGGTCGAGGTGTCGATCGTCATCCCCCACTGCGGACGCATCGCGTACTTGGGAGGGGTCTCACGCCCGAGCCGGTCGCGGACGGTGCGGTCGGGATTCACATCGGCGCGCGACTGGTTGTAGGGGTGCTCGTACGCGCTGATGTTCGGCGGGGTGTGGTCCAGCTCGCCGAGCTGCTCGGCGAGGTTCAGCTTCTTCTCGTACACCCCGTAGATCTCGTCGGGACGAGCCACGATCGGCTTTGCGGCGTACTTGTCGAAGTAGGGCTTGTCGATCTGGCGGAAGATCGTGGTGCGCCCCTCCAGCGACCAGTGGTTCTGCGTGCTGGCGATGAAGTAGCGTGCGTTGGACCGTGTCAGGCGGGCGCCGCGCGCCATCAGCCCCTGCCCGGCCGAGCGGGCCATGTAGGTGTTGAAGCCGACGCCGTCGCCGACAGACCCCGCGGTCGTGCGCCCGTAGCCGAGCATCACGCCCACGCACCCGTCGGCCATGCCGGGCATGATCCAGACGGGGACATCGATCGACCGGTCGCCGACGGTGAGCCTCGCGATGCGGGCCTTGGGCTCGCGACGCGTGTAGGGGTCGGGCATGAGGTTCAGCGTCTCGGCAGTCGCCGGGCTGACCACGACAGGGTTGTCCCAGACGACGCGGGTACCGACATGCGGCTGCTCCTGCAGCCATGGCATGTTGGCGAAGCGCCCGTCGCCGACCGGGCCCGCATAGAAGAAGACATCGAGGTTCTCTGGCCGCGGCGCCTCGGGCACGCGGACCGAGCCGATGCGCGAAGCGATGGCCGCGAGCGCGTCTCCCACGCCGTCGACGCGCCCGCGTGCCATCGCGTTCTCGGGGCGAAGCCGCGAGGGCATGCTGGCCACGCCGTTCTGACGGGCCCGGCGCCAGGGCCGGTCCAGCTCGCGCTCGAAGCGCCGGTTGTCACGCTCCCACGCTTCGAGCCTGCGCTGGCGTTCGTCCTCACGCTCCTGCCAGGCGGCTGTCGCCGATTCGTTCTCCGGATCGGGCCGCGGGTCGCGGTCGAAGACCGGACGCGGGCCCGGGCCCTCGACCTCGCCGAGCAGGCCGATCGAACGCCATGTGTGCATCACGATGCGGTGCCCGTCGGCCATGCGGCGCGGGTCGGGCCCGCTGCGCGAACGCCCGTCGTTCTCGACGGGGAGATAGGCCTCTTCGCCGCTGAACCACCCGAGCAGCTCGATCTCGCTGTACGCCGGGGCGTAGAGCGGGGCGATCACCGGCTGGACCGGCGCGATCGTGCCGTCGGCCGCCTTCGTGTCGCCCCACGCTTCGAGGTAGCACGCGCGGCTGAGCTGCCACAGCGAGGCCTCGCCCGTCTCGGTCATCTGCGTCGAGAGCGTGATCGTCCGCCGGACCCTCGCGTACTTCTCCGCGAAGTTCAGGTCCGCCGGGGCGTCGTACACCGGGTTGGTGTTGATGCAGATCAGCGTCTCGACACGACCCGCGTCGATCGCGTCGGCGATCGCCTTGGCCCCGTCGGCGGGGGCGCACTCGTCGCTGTCTGGGTCCAGGGGCAGGAAGTCGACCACGCGGTCCGGGCCGATCGAACGCAGCGAGGCGTTGATCGCGTGCGTCAGGGCGTGGATCTCCGCCGGCTGCTCCGGGCCGACCAGCACGACAGCGCGCCCGGTGTGCGTCCGAAGGTCGTCGGCCGCGGCGCGGATGAAGGCCATGTCCAGATCGTCGCCCCGCGGGACGCTGACATCGTTCAGTGCCGAACGCAGGCGTGACCAGCCCTCGCCGCCGACGCCCTCGAGCAGCGTGCTCGCAAGAGCGACGGCATAAGCCGCGACGCGTGAGGGAGCGACCGCCTTGCGGTGGTCGGCGCACCCGCCGGTGCTGGTGAACGCGCTCTCGACGACATACAGCCGGTTCATCGAGTCGCCGGCTTCCTTCGGGCCCCGCCTGGAGGCGAAGTCGCGGGCGTGCCTGAGCGCCATGGGCTCGTTCACGCTGCACGCTTCGAGGAAATCGCGGTTGAGCGAGAAAATCACATCGGCGCGCGACAGGTCGAGCAGCTCTCGGTGGGGCGAGCCGAAGGCCATCTCCGTCCCGCGCCTCGGATTGTCCGACTGCGCCGGCTCGTGCACAGCCCAGATCGCCTCGGGCCAACGCTCGCGCAGGCGGTCGCGGACCGCTTGACGCGAGGGGCTGCTGCTGCGATCGACAAGGAACGCCAAGCCTCGGCCGCGGCTGTCGTCGTAGCGGGCCTGCAGGTTCTCAATGCCCTCGGCCCGGCCGGTCCACCAGTTCAGGAAGTCGGGCCAGGTCGCGTTCGTCGGCTCGCCGTCGGGCGGGTTGAAGATCGCGCCCTTCACGCGGTCGGGGTCGTACAGCTCGAGGATGGACGACTGCGACCACTGCGTGCTCTTGCCCCGGTTGACCGGGTGGAGGAAGCCGCCCTCGACCTTGGTCGGACGCCCCTCGTGCGTCTCGATCATCAGGCCCTCGGCCCCGCCGCCGGGCAGCGGCATGCTCGTCGCGAAGTACAAGGGCTTGCCGACGACGATGTCCTCGGGGATCGAACGTGAGTAGGGCAGGATCTTGTGGTCGGGCCTGCGGCAGCCTGGGATCGTCGCGGCGCCGGCGAGCGCCAGCCCCGCCCCCATCAGCTTGAGGAAGGTGCGGCGCGAGCCGTCGAGGAGCTCGCTGGCCCCGGCTGGAAACTCGCGCTCGACCATGTCGCGGAACTCGGGGGTGTCCGCGAGTTCCTCGGGGCTCCGCCACATCTGCTGGCCCGTCCCGCCGACGCGGGAGAGCTCGCGGGTGCTGGGCGGCGCGGTCTTCCCGCGTGTCGATGGGCACTGATCATGCTTCGACATGAGTCCTGTCGCCTTTGTCTGGCCGGGACGCTCGGTCCCGGTGAGAGTTGCTCGTTCTGCCCGCTCTGTCAGTGGTGGCAAGCGCCGCAGTTCTCGGGCGGCGCTTCACGCAGGGCCGCGATCAGGTCGCTCGTGTGCACACGCCGTTCGCGACGGCTCATCGACCGACGCTCCGACAACTCCGACTCGACCCAAGTCAGCTCCGTCACCTTGTCCGGCGGCACCAAGTGGTCCTCCGGAGCGCGGTGGCACTCAAGACACCACCCCATGCTCAGCGACTCGGCCTGGAAGACCACCGGCATCCCGATGATCTGCCCGTGGCACGAATAGCAGCTCACCCCCGCCTGGAGGTGCACATGGTGCGGGAAGTTGCGCACATAGTCGGGCAGCTTGTGCACCCGGCGCCACGCGATCGGCTCGTCGTTCTGGTAGGCCGTGCGCACGAACTCGATGCGGTCGGCGTTGTAGCTGCGGGGGTTCAGACGCCCCTCGGCGTGGCACCCGTAGCACACGCTCACATGCGGGATGTTCGCCTCGGGCGATTCCTCGATGTGCGTGTGGCAGTACCGACAGTCCATGCCGAGCTTGCCGGCGTGGATCTGATGGCTGAAGCCCGCGCCGGGCTGTTCGGGCATGTACCCCATAACCCAGAACTTGGGCGTGAAGTAGTACCACACCAGCGCAACGGTCATCAGGGTCGCGCCGCCGCCGCCCATGGCCAGCACCGTCGGGACCGTGTTTACCCACTTGGGGAAGAGCAAAGCGACTCCTCCTAGCTGCACGAGCACTCGGACGGACGCGACGCAACCGCAGCGACGCCATCCCCACACGCTCCCGCTCGGTCGGGAGAGCCGCAACTGTACAACAGAACAGGTTGCAGCGGGGCAGCAATCGTCACCCCTCCGCCTACTATGTCAAGAGATAAATTCCGGTCTGACCGTAACTGAGACCCAGTCGCAGGCTCTGAACACCCATGGCGACCACAACTCAAATCTTATCCGAAAATCCGGTTTCCCCTCGCCGCACCCTCCTCTTGCAGACCTCCGTCACCGCCGGGTTCGTCGCCGCGGTCGCGATGTGGTGCGGCGCGTTCATCGTCCACCTGCCCGGGGTCGGGTCGCCGACGGCGATGACGGCGGGACTGCTTCTGTTGGCCCAACTGATCGCCTGCGCCTGGGTCGCCAAAGCCGCCGGACGCAAGCTCGCCATCCCGACCGGCCTGATCGGGGGATTGATCGCCGCGGCGGTGAACAGCCTGCTCCTCGCCGCCGTCCTGGGAGAGGGCGCCGACCAGACCGACATCGCCGGGGGCGTCAACCTCCGCGACGACTGGCTGCTGATGCTCGGCGGGTTCTTCGGGGTCAGCGCCCTGGTCGGGCTGATCGGCGGGGCGATCGGGCGCGCGATGGCCAGGGCCGACCTGCCCGAGCCGACCCCCCACCTCTGGCTGGGCCGGTTTGCGATCGTGACCGCCGCCTCCGTGTTCCCCCTCCTTCTTGTGGGCGGGCTGGTCACCAGCAGCGACAGCGGCATGGCCGTGCCGGACTGGCCGACGACCTACGGCGAGAACATGTTCCTCTTCCCCTACGCCTATATGGCGTCGGACTCGCGGATCTTCCTTGAGCACACCCACCGGCTGTTCGGCACGTTCGTCGGGATCACGACGATCGTGCTGACGCTCTGGGTGCTGATCGCCGACCCCCGCCGCTGGGCGAAGTTCGCGGCGGTCGGGCTGCTAGTGCTGGTGATCGTGCAGGGGCTGCTGGGCGGCGTGCGGGTGAAGGAAAACCTTGAGATCCTCGGGGCGGCCCACGGGGTGCTGGGACAGATCTTCTTCATGCTGATCGTCGCGCAGACCGCGTGGCTGAGCCCGGCGTGGCGAGCGATCGATCGCGACGCGCTGGAGTACTCGCGGAAGCTCAAGGTCTTCTCGACCGGGTTCGTTCACGCGGCGATCTTCCAGCTCATCACCGGGGCGACCTACCGCCAGCTCAAGGGCGTCGAGGGGGCGGAGGTCATCTCCCACTCAGCGCTGGGGCTGCATGTGCTCTTCTCGTTTGTCGTCGTGGCGTTCGCGTTCATGGCGGCAGCCGCGGCGACGAGCGCACCGTCTGAGACCGATCCTCGCAAGCGGACGCTGAACCTTTCGGGCAAGGCGTTGATGGGTGTGATCGTGCTCCAGTTCGCGCTGGGGTGGGTGGTGCTGGCGGTGGTGCTCTCGGGCGGGCCGAGGGGGCGGGCGCCGACGGCCGAAGAACTGGCCGAGACCCCGCTGGTGGGCGTGACCGAGACGCTGCTGGCGACGGCCCACCAGGCGAACGGGGCGATCGCGCTGGCGCTGGGGGCGTTCATCTATGCGTGGGTGAAGCTGGCGAGGAAGGGGTGAGGCGAGTCTTCGACTCGTGGGCGCTAGGCGCGGGCGGGTGAAGATCAGGCCGATTGCGCGGTCGTGCCACCGACCTCTGCAGGAGGTCGGTGCCGTTGCATGCCCACCGCGAAGATGTGGGTCTGAGGCACCGACCTCGCAAAGCCGAGGTCGGTGGCACGGGGGGGTTGTTGGCGTTGATAGGAAACACTGGCGGACGAGCCGCCAGTGCCACAGGGGCGAGGCCGCGTCCCTGCCCGCTCTATACTCAGCCCCGTTTTTGAGACGCTCTTGTCGGGTGTCGGACGGGGCGGATCGGCATCGAGGCATCGATGAGTGCTGAGCGGCTTGGCGAACGGGTTGTCGCGGGCTGGCGTGAGCGAGTTGATCTTCCCGACTGGGGGATCAGCGGGATCATCGCCAAGCTCGACACGGGCGCCAAGCTCAGCGCGATCCATGTGCAGCACCTGGAGCTGCTGTCGCCGACGCGGGCGAGGTTCGAGGTGGTGATCCGTCGCCGGCGGCCCCGCACGCATGTGGTGGCGGAGGCGGATGTGGTCCGGATCGCGCGTGTGAAGCCGACCACGGGGCAAATCCACGAGCGTCCGGTGGTGCGTACAACGCTGCGGATCGGCCCGCTCTCGTTCCCGATCGAGCTCTCGCTGGTCGACCGCGAGCGGATGCTCAACCGGATGCTGCTCGGGCGGCGGGCGCTGGGCGGGCGCGTGCTCGTCGACAGCGAGCACAAATTTCTCATCGGCAACTCGCACGGGACCGCCGCCCCATGAAACTCGCGATCCTTTCAAGACAGCCCCGGGCCTACAGCACACGCCGCCTGCGCGAAGCGGCGATCAAGCGCGGGCACGACACGATCGTCCGCGACACGCTGGCGTTCTCGATCTCACTCGAAGAAGTCCGCCCGGACCTGTACTACCGCTCCAAGCGTTTCCCGCTGCCCGACGCGGTGATCCCGAGGATCGGCTCGTCGATCACCTACTTCGGCGCCGCGGTGCTGCGCCAGCTCGAGCAGATGGATGTCTTCTGCCTGAACTCGGCGGCGAGCGTGACGACCAGCCGCGACAAGCTCAGAGCGATGCAGGTGCTCAGCCGCCACGAACTGGGCATGCCCCCTACCGAGCTGGTGCGCAGCGCCGGGGATGTCTCCAGCGCGATCGAACGCCTGGGCGGGTGCCCGGTGGTGATCAAGGTGCTCGAGGGGACGCAGGGCGTCGGCGTGATGCTGGCCGAATCGGTCAAGACGGCCCAGGCGATCGTCGAGACGCTCAAGCTCGCCAAGCAGAACGTGCTCATCCAGAAGTTCATCGCCGAGAGCAAGGGCTGCGATGTGCGCGCGCTGGTCGTCGGCGAGCGCGTCGTCGCGGCGATGCGTCGGCGCGCCCGGCCCGGCGAGTTCCGCAGCAATGTGCACCGGGGCGGGTCGACCGAGACCGTCCCCGTGACCCCGGAGCTCGAAGAGCTCGCGGTGCGCGCGTCGCAGATCCTGGGCCTGCGCGTCGCCGGCGTGGACATGCTCGAGTCCGAGAGCGGGCCGCTGATCACCGAGGTCAACTCCTCGCCCGGGCTGGAAGGGATCGAGAACGCCACCGGCATCGATGTCGCCGACGCGATCATCGAGTACACCGAGCAGCGCGTGCAGTTCGGCGACATCGACATCCGCCAGCGGCTGACGGTCAGCAAGGGCTACGGCGTCGGCGAGCTGCGCATCAGCACCGAGAGCGGGCTGGCCGGACGCACGATCGGCGAGACCGAGGTCGCCGAGCTCGGGCTGGTGGTGCTGACGCTCAGCCGCGAGAGGAAGGTCACGCCCAACCCCGGGCCCGGCACGATGCTGCAGGCGGGCGACAAGCTGCTCTGCTTCGGCAAGCTCGAAGCGATGCGGGGGCTGATCAACCACCAGCGGCCCAGGCGGAAGCGAAAGGCCCGCACGCCGGGCAAAAACGCCGGCGGCGCGTGATCGAGAGCGCTGTAGACTGTTGAGGCCGCGGAGCTTCCCGCGGCTACAGCACGCAGGAGCGCTCCGATGACCGACGACTTTCACCACACCGACTTCGACGACCTCGTCGACGCGACCAGGATGGCGCACAACAAGACCGCCGAGCACGAACTCTGGCGCCGTTGCCTCGCGCTGGAGCACTGGTACTGCATCGGCGTGGGCGAGGGGGAGGAGATGCAGCCCTTGATCGCGGCGGTCGAGGGCAAGCCCCACCTGATCGCGTTCACCGACGAGGAGCGTGCGGACGAGTTCGCCGCGAGGCTGGCGGAGAAAAAGGGCGGGGCGGCGCCGCCGGTGATCCACATGGAGGTCGCCGACGCGGTCGAGTACTGCCGCGTGCTGTACGAGGACCACCCGGAGGTGCACGGCGTGCACTTCAACGACGGGGGCTTCGCCTTCAGTTGCCTGATGAGCGAGCTGATCGACCGCTGGGGCCGGGCGGGGCGGTGAGGCAGCGACTCAGCGAGCCGGGCCACCCCCCACACCCAACGCCCCACACCCCGCCCCGTTGACAGGACGGCTTGGTCGTGTATGCTGTGGTTCGCTTTCGGTGCCCGGGCATCCCGGGTGAAAAGGGAAGCGTGGTGAAAAGCCACCGCGGACGCGCCGCCGTAACGGGTGCTGACGCGGGCCTCCTCGCCGGGAATCTCCCGGCGTGAACGAGCCACTGCCGCCGATCCGGTAAAAACCGGACAACGGGGCGGGAAGGCGTGAGACCCGCCGAGCCCGGAGCCGGAAGACCTGCCGAGAGCGTTGTGACGGCCCTCGCGTTTTTTCAGGGCGTCAGCGCTGTTGGTTTGCGCCCGTCCCCGCGTAACCCCCCCGCTGACATCGAGCCCCCGCGAGGCGCCACGGCCCGGGCCGTTTCCCGGCGTTTCTGGCGGGGACCGTTCCGCCGCGGAAAGCGGAGCGAGCGGCAAGGTGGTTCGAGAGATGAGAGATGGTCTGTTTGCGTGCGCCGTTGTTGGCGCGTTGTCCTGCGGCGTTTCGGCGTCGCCTTGGGCTTCGGAGGTGATCTCGTACGCGCCCGGCACGACCGCGGCGCCCGGCTTCGACGACCCGCAGAGCGTGCTGGGCGTGCCGACGCGGTTTACAGGCGAGAATGTGTTCGGGGGCCAGTTCGCGTCGGTGGTCTCGCCGTTCAGCCCGCCCTTCGGCGACGACGAGATCGTCTCGATCGGCGAGGGGGGGCACCTGACCGTCCGCTTTGATTCGCCGATCCGCAATGATCCTTCCAACCCGTTCGGCGTCGACCTGATCGTCTTCTCCAACGCGGGGTTCGTCGGGACCGGCACGGTGGGCGACCCGCCCGCGATGTTCGGCGTCGGCTCGGCGCGGATCGAGGTCAGCCGCGACGGCGTCGACTTCTTCTCGCTCGGTGATATCGACACGAGCCTCTTCCCGACGATGGGCTACCGCGACGGCGGGCCGTTCGACAGCAGGCGCGGGACGGTCAGGACCGACTTTCAAACGCCGGTCGACCCGTCGCTGACGCTGGACGACTTCGCGGGGCTGAACCTTGGACAGATCCGCGGGCTGTACGGCGCTTCGGGCGGGGGGATCCCCGTCGATGTCGCGGGCGCGATGCTCGATGATATCTATTTCGTTCGGCTGAGCGTCGCCGACGACGGCGACCCGACGACGGAGCTGCGCGTGAACATCGACGGCTTCGCGGTCGTGCCGGCCCCGTCCACGGTCGGGATGCTCGGGCTCGCGGCGGTCGGGATGCTCAGGCGGAGGCGATGAATGCACGCCCGGCGCTCTGGAAAGAGCGCCGGGTGATTGATGGATCTGTTGCGGGGAGTTGATGACGACGACGATGTGCCGTGGAGTGTCCATCCTGTTGATTGCCGCGAGTTGCGCGGCCAGCGCGACGGCCGATTGGCCGGTCTACTCGGGCGATGCGGCACGCAACGCGATCCCCGTCGCCGATCGCGTCGGCGTGCGCTCGGCGTTGTGGCGGCTGACGCACGATCAACTCGGGCGGCCGATCGAGTTCTTCACCGCGTCGGGGCCTGTGACCGACGGGCATCGCGTCTTCACGGTCGGGCTGATCGACAACATCGAGCACCTGGTCTGCGCCGACGCGGCGACCGGGCAGCTCCTCTGGACCGCAGAGGCGCCATTTGTTGTCTCCGATTCGTGGTCGGCGCCCGCGATCGACTCGGCCAACGGCGTAGTGCTGTTCGGCGCGGATCGGTCCGTCGTCGCCTACGACCTCGCCGACGGCTCGGTGGTCTGGGAGACGGTGCTGCAGAACGACATCGTGAACGCGTCGCCGCTGGTGACCGATGACCGGCCGGGCGAGAACCGCGTGTTCATCACCGATTACGATCCGTTCTTCGCGCAAGGCAGGCTGTACGCGATCAACGCGGACCCGTTCGACGCGGCGGCCAATCCCTACGACCCCGGGGAGATCGTCTGGTCGGCGGTGCTCGGGCGGACGAGCG
>SLFH01000267.1 GCA_007124345.1 Phycisphaerales bacterium
CCGGCGACTTCATCGTTGTCGACGCCCACGACGCCAGCACCGGCGGCACACTGCCCACGCTCTCTCAGCTCCAGAGCTATGACGCCGTCATGGTCTGGTCCAACGGCACCTACATCAGCGACTTCGACCTGGGCAACCTCCTGGCCGACTATGTCGACGCCGGCGGCGCCGTGGTCTGCGCCGTCTTCGAGACCTCCACCACAACCGTCGGACGCTCCCTCCTCGGACGCTGGGCCGACGAGAACTACTGGATCATCCAGCAGCGCTCGGGCAACACCGCCAGCTTCGCCTCTCTGGGCACCATCAACGACCCCAGCCACCCGACCGTGCAGGGCGTCAGCTCGCTGACCGCGAGCACCGCATTCAGGCCAAGCACCACCATGCTTGTCCCCGGAGGCCAGACCATCGCCACCTGGGACGACGGTATCCCGCTCATCGCCGTCAACGACGCCATGCCCGGACGCGTCGACCTCGGCATGTACCCGCCATCGTCTGACACCGGCGCGGGCTGGTGGCAGGTCGGCACCGACGGCGCTGTCATCATGGCCAACGCCCTCAAGTACGCCGCCTCCGGCGGCGCGCCCACATGCCGCCCCGACCTCAACGGCGACGGCGTCGTCGACGCAGACGACTTCTTCCTCTTCCTCCAGTTCTTCGCCGCCGGCGACCTCCGCGCCGACTTCAACAACGACGGCATCATCGACGCCGACGACTTCTTCATCTTCCTCAACGAGTTCGCGGCCGGCTGCTGAACCGCTCATCTCGATGAACCCGAGCGGCGCACACACCGCTCACTCCGCCCCCGCCGGCGCACCCCGGCGGGGGCGTTTGTTTCAGGATCCCGTCCAAGCCCGATATTTCTCCATTGACACGCACAACAACCCGCAGTTACGCTCAGATCACCCCGAATCCGCGACCCTCCGCCAGCCGCGTCGGCCGGCGGAGGATGCGGAGCGTCAGTTCCACCGCAATGGAAAGAGAAGAGAGGTTCCAAACCATGCCCCGTAAATCAACCAGTGTCTGGCTCGCCGCCGCCCTCGCCGCGGGCCTCGCCCTCCCCGCCTCTGGCGCCGTCGGCTACCGCGTCCTGCTCACCGGCGCCCCGTCGGGGACCGCCGACCCCACGCCCCAGTTTCTCGATGTGCAGTCGTACCTCCTGAGCACCAACCGCTTCGACCAGGTCGACTTCCACAACGCGTCAACCGCCGGCACAACGCCCACACTCGCCCAACTGCTCGACTACGACGCAGTCCTCGTCTGGAGCAACGGCACCTACGCCAGCGATGTCGATCTGGGCAATGTCCTCGCCGACTATGTCGATCAGGGCGGCGGCGTCGTCACCGCGGTCTTCAGCACCAGCACCACCACCGTCGGTCGCTCCCTCGCTGGACGCTGGGACACCGAGCAGTACTGGATCATCCAGCCCCGCAGCGGCAACACCTCCGGCTTCGCCTCGCTCGGCACCATCCTCGAGCCCGGCCACCCCACCGCCGCAAATGTCAGCACACTCTCGGCAAACAGCGCTTTCCGCCCCTCAACCTTCAACCTCGGCCCCGGCGGACGCATGATCGCCACCTGGGACGACGGCCGCCCCCTCATCGCCGTCAGCGACACGCGCGCCGGTGTCGTCGACCTCGGCCTCTACCCGCTCTCCACCGTCACCTCGCCCAACAGTTGGTCCGCCGCAGGCTCCGACGGCGACACCATCTTCGCCAACGCCCTGATCTACGCCGCTGATTCCGCCGGCGGAACCTGCCCGCCCGACCTCAACGGCGACGGCGTGGTTGACGCAGACGACTTCTTCCTCTTCCTCCAGCTCTTCGCCGACGGAGACCTCCGCGCCGATTTCAACAACGACGGCGTCATCGACGCCGACGACTTCTTCGCCTTCCTGTCCGCCTTCGCCGCCGGCTGCTGAACGACTAACAGCCCAACGCGCGACCTCAAAGCCCCCGCCGGCACTCCGACGGGGGCTCTTTTTTCGTTCCCAGACGCCAAACAGTGTTGACACGACCCGCGCGAGCACGCTAGTTTGTTTCCTGTCCGGGCGGCGGGCCCTCCGCCGAGTTCGACCCCGGCGTGGTCTTCGGCCACGACGGGCGACCGCTGCGGTCGCCGGTGGCTCGTGGGAGAATTGAGCGCTCCGGCGCTCATCGAGAGAGGAACAGTCAAATGCGTTCAGCCCGACTCATCGCCCTGGGCATCGTCTGCGCTGCCATGACTTCACCGGCCGACGCGACCAATGTCCGCGTCCTCCTGACCGGCGCCGCTGGCGCGGGACAGTTCGCCGACACCCAGGCCACCCTCATCGCCACCAATCGCTTCGCCGTCGTCGACATCCACGACGCCAGCACCGGCGGCACAACGCCCACGCTCGCCCTACTTCAGCAGTACGACGCCGTCATGGTCTGGAGCAACCAGACCTACGCCAGCGACTTCGAGCTCGGCAATGTCCTCGCCGACTATGTCGACCAGGGCGGAGGCGTCGTCACCGCCGTCTTCAACACCAGCACAACCACCACCGGACGCTCGCTCCTCGGACGATGGGACAGCGAGCAATACTGGATCATCGAGCCACGCAGCGGCAACACCAGCTCCTCCGCCTCGCTCGGCACGATCCTCGAACCCACCCACCCAACCGCCGAGAATGTCTTCTCACTCTCGGCGAGCAGCGCCTTCCGCCCCACCACCTTCAACCTCGGCCCGGGCGGACGCATGATCGCCACCTGGAACGACGGAAGGCCCCTCATCACCGTCAGCGACACACGCCCCGGACGCGTTGACCTCGGCATGTACCCGCCCTCGTCCAACTTCAGCGCGAGCTGGTGGCAGGTCGGCACCGATGGCGATGTCATCATGGCCAACGCCCTCGAGTACGCCGCCGGAGGCGGAGCGCCCATCTGCCGCCCCGACCTCAACAACGACGGCGTCGTCGACGCAGACGACTTCTTCCTCTTCCTCCAGCTCTTCGCCGACGGAGACCTCCGCGCCGATTTCAACAACGACGGCGTCATCGACGCAGACGACTTCTTCATCTTCCTCAACCTGTTCGCCCAGGGCTGCTGAACCGCCCCGCCCGGCACAACCCACGCTCCCTCAACACCCCCGCCGGCACAGCCGCGGGGGTGTCTTTATCGGCCGATTGTGCCGCAGACGCAAACCCTGTATCCTCCGACATTCCAGTTTGTGCAAGTGGGGCGAGACACGGAGACCGACGCCGATGCACCCCCGAAACGCCGCAAATTCACTCGTTTGCGCCATCATCGCCTGCCTGCTCCTCGCGGCCCCCGCCCTCGCAACGCCCGCCGGATGGATCGGCCAGGGCGACAACCGCACGCCCTGGTACGAAACCACCGCCGACCAACCCGGCCCAACCGTGCTCATCGTCGGCGGCGTCCACGGCAACGAACCCGCGGGCGCAGAAGCCGCCGACCAGATCCGCCATTGGCCCATCGCCAAAGGCCGTCTCGTCGTGATCCCCAGGGCCGCCCCCACTGCCCTTGAGGCCAACACGCGGCGAATCCCCGGCAAGCCCCGCGCCGAGGGCGACCTCAACCGCAACTTCCCACGCACCGGCTCTGACAACGACGAGCTGACGACCGTCGGCCCCACCGCCGAAGCCCTCTGGGCCTTCGTCACCGAGCTTCAGCCCGACTGGATCCTCGACCTCCACGAAGGCTTCGACTTCCACGCCCGGAACTCCAACTCCGTCGGCTCCAGCGTCATCCACCCAAGCGCCCGCGGCACCGCCCCTTACGCCCAGGCCATGCTCGACGTCGTCAACGCCGAAGTCACCGACGAAGAAAAGATCTTCCAGAACCTCGGGCGCAACGGCCCCATCAACGGCAGCGTCGCCCGCGCCACCATCTTCCACCTCGGCGCAAAGGGAGCGATCCTCGAGACCACCTGGCGCGACCAGCCCATGCCCCTCCGCGCCCGCCAGCACCGCCTCATGGTCCACGCCCTGCTCGACAAGCTCGGCATGGCAGTCAGCCACCCCCACACCGTCTTCCCCGATCACATTCACAACCACGCAGACAACAACGCCGAAGGCGAAGTCCAACGCCCCATCCGCGTCGCCCTCTACCACGACTCCGGCGCGGGCGACGGCGGCGTTCAAAACCTCACACGCATCGTCGCAGCGATGCCCGACGCGCACCTCCGCATCGTTAACGCCGCGGATATCCGGGGCGGCGCGCTCGACCGCGCCGATGCCGTGATCTTCACCGGCGGCCGAGGCGGCGCACAGGGCACGGCCCTCGGCGACGAAGGCCGCGCCGCCGTGCAGGCCCTCGTCGACCGGGGCGGGGGCTACCTCGGCATCTGCGCCGGCGCCTACCTCGCCACCTGCCGCCTCAACCAGTACCTCCGCCTGGTCAACTCCTACCACATCCAGCCCTGGCAAACCGGGACCGGTCTGGTCACCGTCGAGCTCACCCCCGAAGGCCGCGAGCTCTTCGGCGACCTCGCGCCGATCGCCATGCGCTACGCCAACGGCCCCCTCCTCGGCCACGAGCAAGGCCGCGCACCCGGTCTCGACCTGCCCGAGTTCCGAACTCTCGCCACGTTCATCGTCCCCGTCGAGAAGAACGACAAACCCCAGGACCACATGATCGGCAAGCCCGCGATCGCCACGGCCGACTACGGCAATGGCCGCGTCCTCATCATCAGCCCACACCCCGAATCCAACCCCGACCTCGACTGGATGCTCCAGCGCTCCATCCGCTGGACCGTCCGCCGAAATGAGACACCCCAGCCCGAGCCCGTTCACGAGGATGCCGAAGCCGTGCAGGCCGTCTCCAGCCGCACCGCCTCACCCCGCAGGCGTCGGGCATCGAGCGCCGCCCGCCCCGCCCGCGCCCGTCGCTCTCTACCATCCATGCAGTGACCAAGAGCTCGCCAAAGCCCCGTTTCCCAGACGCCTCCCCCGCCTACCCCGCGGCCATGGAGAAGCTCATCGCCGAGTTCAACCGCCTCCCCGGCATCGGCCGCCGCTCCGCCGAACGCCTCGCCTTCCACCTGCTCAAGGCCGAAACGCCCGAGGCCCTCGCCCTCGCCGACGCCGTCGCCGAGGTCAAACGCTCCGTCAAGCACTGCCCCGTCTGCTACAACCTCTCTGAAGAAGGCCTCTGCCGCGTCTGTGCAGACGCCCAGCGCGACCGCTCGACCGTCCTCGTCGTCGAGCAGCCCCGAGACCTCATCGCCATCGAGCAGACCTCCATGTACCGCGGGCTTTACCATGTCCTGATGGGCCGCCTCAGCCCTCTCGACGGCATCGGCCCCGGCGAGCTCACCGTCGCCCCCCTCCTCGCACGCATCGACAACCCCGAGAAACACCAGCCCGGCGGCGAGCCCGTCCGCGAGGTCGTCCTCGGCCTCGGCCCCAACACCGAAGGCGACGGCACCTCCCTCTACCTCGCCGACGCCCTCAAGGCCCGCCCCGTCAGCGTCACCCGCCTCGCCCGAGGCCTGCCCACCGGGTCCTCCCTGGAGCACGCCAACAAGGCCGTCCTCGCCGACGCCATCCAGGGCCGACGCTCCATGGACCAGTGAGCCACTCGCGACGGTTTTTCAGCCCATCCCGCCCGAAAACCCACGCTTTGGCGCGCTCTTTGCAGACGCACCGCCCCGATCGGCGATAATCCCCTCACCGGAGTCCGTACAAAGGGCAGGAGGCCCGCTCGCCGATGCGTTTCGACACCAGCCAGTCCATGAAGCTCGGCCAGCAGATGAAGCTGGCCCCGAGGATGATCCAGTCCATGGAGATCCTCCAGATGCCCCTGGCCGAGCTCCAGGAACGCACCGAGCAGGAACTCGAGTCCAACATCGCCCTCGAGCTCGACGCCCAGCCCGACATCCGCCTCGACCCGCCAAACGAGCAAGACCAGCCCGCACGCGAGGACGGCACCGCCGACAGCCGCGCCGAGGAAGACGCCTTCAGCCGCCTGGACGACTACGTCCACGACAACCCCGACGCGGCCGACAACGACTTCTCCCCCCCTTCCTACCGGGACGACTACGACACCCGCCCACGCTCAACCCGCCTCGACGGCGAGCCCGACGCCAAGAGCGAGGCGATGGCCAACACCCCCGCTCGCTCCGAGCCCCTCGCCGAGCAGCTCCTCCGCCAGTGGTCCCTCGCCGAGGTCGACCCGCGCACCCACCAGCTCGGCGCGTACCTCATCGAAAAGCTCGAAGACGACGGCTACCTCCGCACCCCCCTCGAAGAGATCGCCCGCGAGGCCCCGCGCCACCTCGGCTCGCCGACCGCGCGCGACCTCGAACGCGCGCTCGTCGCGATGCAGTTCTTCTTAGAGCCCGCCGGCATCGGCGCCCGCGACGCCCGCGAGTGCCTCCTCCTCCAGCTCGACGCCCTCGAAGACGACGAGACTTGGGACGAAGAGACCGACGAATCCGGCGTCGATGACAAGACCCGGATCCTCCACGCCGCAAGAACGCTCGTCGAAGACCACCTCGACGACCTGATGAACAACCGCCTGCCCAAGATCGCCGAGAAGAGCGGCCTCGGCCTCGACAAGATCAAGCAGGCCCTCCAGCTCCTGCGCCGCCTCAGCCTCGCCCCCGCGCGACGCCTCGTCGCCGAGGACAACCGCCCCATCACCCCCGACGCCATCATCGAGTACGACCAGGACAACGACCGCTACATCGCCTACCTCAACGACCGGCGCCTGCCCAACCTCCAGATCAACCGCGAGTACGCCCTCATCTCGCGCGACCGCACCGTCGAGAAGAAAGACCGCGACTTCATCAAGACCAACCTCTCCAACGCCCAGTGGCTGATCGACGCCGTCGAGCAACGCCGCTCGACACTCCTCCGCGTCATCAATGTCGTGCTCGACGCGCAGCGCGACTACTTCGACTACGGGCCCCAGGCACTCAAACCCCTGCCCATGACCCTGGTCGCAGAGCAGCTCGGCGTCCATGTCGCCACCGTCAGCCGCGCCGTCTCCGGCAAGCACCTCATGACCCCCCGAGGCGTCGTCCCCCTCCGATCCTTCTTCTCCGGCGGCATGCAGACCGACGACGGCGAAGACCTCAGCTACGACGCCATCAAAGCCGCACTCAAAGAAGTCATCGACGCCGAAGACAAAAAGAAACCCCTCTCCGACGACGCCCTCGTCAAAGAACTCAAGTCCCGCGGCATCGAGATCGCCAGACGCACCGTCGCCAAATACCGCTCCCAACTCGGCATCCCCACCGCAAGACTTCGAAAGAATTTTTGACGGGGCGCGGGGCGCAGGTTGCGGGGCGCGGGGTGGTCCGGCTCGCCGAGCCGGGTCTTCCGCCTCATACCCACAAGCTCCCCAGACCTGCGGCACTGCCG
>SLFH01000265.1 GCA_007124345.1 Phycisphaerales bacterium
AGCCCCCCGCTCGCGCTGAGTCCCAGCGGCCCGGAGCCGAGCGGGAAGGTCGTGGGCTCGATCTGGAACGAAAGCCTCGTCGCGGCGGAGAGCTCTGGACGCAACGCCATGTCCGGCGCGAAGCGTTCCAGCAAGTCCCGGGCGACCTCGGGGCGGACGGTCAGCGCGAGCGTGCCCCCGGTGGGCATCCCCTCGCGGTCGAGCCCGGAAGTCAGGTTGATCTCTGTATCGCGCGAAAGTGCAACGAGCATCGCGCTGCGTCCCTGCGGCGTGCTCGCGACCTCCGCCCTCGCGGTCAGCGTCGGGCCGGCGATCCGCTCGGCGAGGGCGGCAAGATCGACCGGCTCGCCCTTGGCGTCGGTCAGGATGTTTTTCAGATCAGCCGGGGCCATCGCCATGAGCCCGAGCGGGGCGTCTCGCAGCTCGACAAAGCCAGAGCGAAGAACCGGCAGGAACGGGCCCTCTTCGGTCAGTGCTGCCAGCATCGCGTCGCGCCCGAGCGCGAGTTCGGCATTCAGCCCGAAGTCCCGGCCCCCGCCTCTGAGGTTCGAGTCCAGCGTGAGGGCGATGGGCCCCTCCCCCGCCTCGCCCGGGCGCGAGGCGTCGAGGACGAGGGCGATCGAGTCTGCGTCCAGCTCGCGTCCGTCGGCGTCCTGGAGTGTCCAGCCATCGAGCGCGACCCGCCCGGCGATCAGTGTACCGGTCATCGCTTCGCGCTCGAGCGGGAGGTCGAGGGAGGTGATCGCGAGCGAGACGCCGCCGCCGGTCGGCACGAGCTCGAAGCCCGCGTCGCGGATCCTGTCGCCGATCATCGCGCTGGCGAGGTTGGCCCCGCCCGAGGCGGTGAGGGTGATCGGCTCTTCGACGCCGACCAGTCGGTCTTCCAGCAAACGCACGGCTCCCGAAGCATTCAGGCGTTCGGCGCTGGCGACCAGCTTCAGGCGGCGTCCGGCGCCCTCGGCGAGCTCATCGGTGCCCGCTTCGATGTTCAGATCCAGCTCGGGCCCAATCGCCCCGGCGAGGGCCGTGCCCAATTCGCCGAGGAAGACTTCGAGGAGGTCGGTGCGAAGGCCGCTGACCGCGGCGGTCCCGCTGACGCCCTGGGGGTCGAAGCCGAAGCCCTCTGGCGAGACGACCCGGCCGAGGCGGATGTCGGCGACGAGCGAGCCCGCGTCGCGGTCGGCCAAGACCGCGCCGGCGCGGGCGCGGGTGTCCAACTCGCCATTTTCGTTCAGCGCCGCGTCGGCGCTCAGGCCGGTGAAGGCGAATGGCAGCCGCTCTGAGGCCGGCGGCATGATGGTGCCGCGGAGCGGGCCGGTCCGCACGCTGACTTGCGCACGAGGGGCCGACGACGGATTGGCCAGGTCGAGGCGCAACGCGTCGACGGTGATCTCCAGCGAGGGGTATTCGTCGAGGGTGATGGTTTCGGCGCGTTGGGCAATGGCGTCGGCGAACTCGGGGAGAGCGGCCATTACGCGCTCCCCGCGGATGCGTGCGCCGGTGGGGCCGGTGATCTCTGCAACGCCGTCGACGAGGGCGAGGGCGGCGCCGATCTCTGCGCCCTCTGCGAGGAGGCGGGCCTCGGCCGCCAGACGCCGCGGCGAGAACTCAATCGACGCCGCCAGGTCGAAGACGGGATCGAACGCGGCCAGCGCCCGGCCCCCAGACGCGACCGCCTGCTCACCCCCCAAGGGGAGCAAGACCCTGAGGAACGCGGTTTCGAGGCGCTGAGCCCGGGCGCTGGCGGTGAGTGAGAGGGCGTCGGGCGTGATGCGTCCGTCGCTGGCGGACCAGCCGCCCGCCTCGGCGGCGAGCTCGATCGACCCGACGCCGGGGGTCAGGGCGTCGATGGAGGGGCCGCGGACGGGGCGGGCGCTGAGCGTCAGGCTGATCGGTTCGCCGGCGCGGATCGAGGTCGAGCCGGTGATGTCGCGCAGGCCGACGACGCGTCCGGGCGACTCGGTCGGGTCTGCGTAAGTGATCTCGACCCCGTCGAGGCGGAGGCGGGCTCGCAGCGCGGGTGGGATCGAGGCGTCGGGCTTGTCTTCCCCGTCGTCTTCCAAGAGGGGGTGCAGGGCGCGGGTGAGGTTCAGGCGTCCGTCGTCGAGGCGGACGAGGTCGGCCCGGCCGCCGATGACGATCTCGCCGAGATCGCGCCCGCCGAAGGCGAGCTTGAGCAGGCCGACGCCGACCTCGGCCTCAATGCGTGCGACGCGGCCGGCGTCGGTGTCGAAGAGCTCGATCGGGCCGAGGCGCTGCACGCCCGTCCAAGCGAGGGAGAGGCGTTCGATGGAGGCGCTGCCGTCGATCGCGGCGTTGGCGCGTCGTTCGACGATGGGGCGTGCGATCGCGCCGATCAGCGGGGGCCCGAAGAACCAGACGCCGATGAGCAGGAAGAGGACCGCGGCGACGCCGAAGGCGATCGCTCGGCGGAGCGGGCGACGCTTGGCGGGCTTGCCCGATGAGGGCTTGCTGGGGGATTTGCTCTGGGGCATTGGCGTCGCGCCTCTCTTTACCGGCTCTGGTCGGAACAAAACAATGCCCGGGCCGAGGGCCCGGGCAAGTGTTTGCGCCAAAGTCGTTCTGGGCGGGGTTTACTCGCCTTCGGTCTTGCCGATCTGCCACTCTTCGAGGTCGATGGGGGCCTGACGCCCGAAGATGGTGACCAGGACGCGGACCTGGCCCTTGTCGGGCATGACCTCGTCGACGGTGCCCTCGTAGCCCTCAAAGGGGCCTTCCTTGATGGTGACGGCCTCGCCCTTCTCGAAGCTGAGCTTGACGATGGGCTCGTCCTCGGGCTTGCGGCTGTCGCGGAGCATCTTCTCGATCTCGTGCTCCTTCATCGGGGTGGGACGCCCGGCGGTGCCGACGAAGTCGCCGACGCCGGTGGTCTCCTTGATGAGGAAGAAGACATCCTGGGGGATGCGTCCGTCGGGTTCGAGGCGCATCTCAACGAAGACATAGCCCGGGTAGAGCTTGGACTCGGTGATGCGCTGCTTGCCGCCCTTGATGGTCTTGGTCTTCTCGGTGGGGACGAGGATGCGTCCGACCGAGTCGGTCATGCCCTCGATCTGGACCTTGCGCAGGAGCGTCTCGCGGACCGAGTTCTCCTTGTTGGACTGCACGCGGAGGACGAACCAGTCCATCCCGGCACGGCGCATCGGCTCGTCTTCGGGGATGACATCGGTCTGCTCGTTGGGGCGTCCGTCGAGTGCTTCTGCGGCGTGCTGTTCGTCGGTCATCGGTGAAACTCCCGGTCTGGGTCGGGCGGAGACGGGCGGGCCAGCCGCCGTTCCGGGGGGGTCGCGCCGGTCCGGAAGGGGCCGGCGACGCTCACGAGCAATGGTACGGGCCAAAAAAACGCCCCGCGTTCTGCGGGGTCGGTCGGAACGATCATAGGCCCCGGAAGCGTCCCCGAGGGGGGCTCAGCGTTCCAGAACGCCGACGAGCTGGAAGAACTGGGAAAAGCCCAGGTCGATCACGAAGAGGAAGGCGGAGATCAGGAAGGAGGCGGCGACGACGACCCATGTCGAGCCGATGACCTCCTTGCGGGTGGACCAGTTGACCTTCTTCATCTCGCCGTCGGTGGCGATGAGGAACTCGCTGGTCCGCTTCTTGACGCCAACGAAGTAGTAGACAATCAGGGCGCCGATGAGCAGGATGACGCCCAGGGCGATGGTCTGGAGTGTGACGGTGTTGACGATCGGCTCGCCGCGGATGGTGCCCGCGACCTCGCCGACGAACGCGGCGTCTGTGGTTCTGACCTCGGTGATGCGTCTGAGCTCCGCGCCTGGCACGAGCTGCATGTTGCGGATTCGCCCTCGTTCGCCGGTGGCGCTGACGGTGTCCGCCGCGACGCCCGAGCCGACCTCGACGAGCCGTCCGGCGTCGTCGGGCGACATGAGCGTGACGGTGTCGCCGGGCTGGAGCTCGCCCTGGACGGCGAAGAAGGGGACCTCGTAGAAAGCGACGGGGAGTCGGACGGCGCCGATCTGCTGCCAGGCCCAGCCGCCGGCGGCCAGGACGATCATGCCCGCGCCGATGGCGGTGAGGACGCGGACCCAGTATCCCTGCCCCGGCTTGTAGATCCCGAATGCCATGATGCGTTGGGCCTCGCTTGGTTGGGCGGCTCTCCGCCCTTGGTGTTCAAGCACGCCAGGAGGGACTCGAACCCCCGACCGGTGGATTTGGAATCCACTGCTCTACCAACTGAGCTACTGGCGTCCGGTCGCAGTGCGGTCGGGGCTCTGCGGCCGCCCCGGGAGCGCCTCGATCACTTGCGCTTGACTCTGTGGAGCGTGTGCTTGCGGAGTCGGGGCGAGAACTTCATGAACCCGCTCTTGATCTTCTCGTCGATGCCGCCCTTGACATTGATGCTGGTGCGGTAGTTCAGGTCTCCGCTCTCGGAGCACTGCAGCCAGACATACTCACGGGCAGCACCTTTTTTCTTCGCCATGGCGTACGCCTCGCTGGATGGCCCGGTTCGCGTCCGGGGCTTTCCCGGCCCCGGCGCTGTGGCGCGGGGCCGGTACGGGAACTTCTTTCGGGAATCGGCCCGCGGACCTTTCGGGGCGCCGCGGGCCGTTGCTTGGGGCTCCGGCCTCGGAGGGCCGGGGGATTACTCGATGATCTCGGTCACGGTGCCCGAGCCGATGGTGCGCCCGCCCTCGCGGACGGCGAAGCGGAGACCGGGCTCGATGGCGACGGGCTTGTCGCCGAGGTCGACTTCCATCTCGATGTTGTCGCCGGGCATGCACATCTCGGCGCCGATGAGCTTGACCTGGCCGGT
Source organism: Phycisphaerales bacterium (assembly GCA_007124345.1). Classification (GTDB taxonomy): domain Bacteria; phylum Planctomycetota; class Phycisphaerae; order Phycisphaerales; family UBA1924; genus SLFH01. The sequence continues at coordinate 4,790 of SLFH01000265.1, forward strand.
GACGTCGGTGGTCCGCATGTAGAACTGGGGCTTGTAGCCGGTGAAGAAGGGGGTGTGGCGCCCGCCCTCTTCCTTGGTCAGGATGTAGACCTGGCCCTTGAACTTGGTGTGGGGCTTGATCGAGTTGGGCTTGCAGATGACCTGCCCGCGCTCGATTTCCTTCTTTTCGACGCCGCGGACCAGGAGGCCGACGTTGTCGCCGGCGATGCCCTGGTCCAGGGTCTTCTGGAACATCTCGACGCCGGTGATCGTGGACTTCTTGGTGTCGCGGGCGAGACCGATGATCTCGCACTCGTCGCCGACCTTGATCACGCCTCGCTCGATGCGGCCGGTGGCGACGGTGCCTCGGCCCTTGATCGAGAAGACGTCCTCGACCGCCATGAGGAAGGGCTTGTCCTGCTCACGCTCGGGCTCGGGGATGTAGCTGTCGATGGCCTCGAAGAGCTCGTCGATCGGCTTGCAGATGGCGTCGTCGCCGGGGTTCTCGAGGGCGGCGTGGGCCTGGCCCTTGATGACCGGGGTGTCGTCGCCGGGGAAATCGTACTTGTCGAGGAGCTCGCGGATCTCCATCTCGACGAGCTCGATGAGCTCCTCGTCGTCGACGAGGTCGACCTTGTTCATGAAGACGACGATGTAGGGCACGCCGACCTGACGGGCGAGCAGGACATGCTCGCGGGTCTGGGGCATGGGGCCCGAGTCGGCCGCGACCACGAGGATCGCGCCGTCCATCTGGGCGGCGCCGGTGATCATGTTCTTGACGAAGTCGGCGTGGCCCGGGCAGTCCACGTGGGCGTAGTGCCGGTTCTCGGTCTCGTACTCGACGTGCGAGGAGTGGATCGTGACGGTCTTGTTCGCGTCACGGACAGTGCCGCCCTTGGTGATCTCGGCGTAGCTCTTGGCTTCGCCGAGGCCCTTGGCGGCAGCGCGGGCCACCAGGGCGGCGGTCAGCGTGCTCTTGCCGTGGTCGATGTGACCGATCGTTCCGACGTTGACATGCGGTTTGGTCCGCTCGAAAGTTCCCTTGGCCATCGGAGCCTTTCCTCCACCTTGGTGCCGGGACCATCGCCCGGGCGTCCCATTGTGCTTCGTGGGCCACCGATGCTTCTGGTCGGCCCGATCGTCAAAAACGCTTGCTGCTGCCGGCGGAACGCCCGCCGACCCCCCGCGATCCTTGCGGGTGCTTTGCCGCCTGTCCCCGGCCGAACCGAAAGACTCGGGACCGGAACCGGCGGCAGAGGGGATTGTTGCCGCGCCCGGCGTCGAGTCGAGCCCCAGACGCCCCGACCGAACGATTGACCCGGCCGGACGCCCCTCACGGAGGCCCGCCGGGGGCGCTTCTCAAGAGCCGCTAAAGGGATTTGAACCCTTGACCTCACCCTTACCAAGGGTGCGCTCTACCACTGAGCTATAGCGGCCGCGCACGGCCGGACCGCCGCGGGTCGGCATGATATCCGACAGGCCGGCGCGGTCAACGCGGGCGACCCGGCCCTTGGAAACATCCGGGCCGCACTGCCGGGGGCGCCGCCCACAGATATGCGTGCTTTGTTCGCACCAGATCGGAGGCCTTGCACGAGCCGCGCCAACCGCGCTCAGCCCTTGGCGAGCACCCGCCGATCGACGAGGAGCTTGAGGCACTCGGCGACGCACTCATCGACCGAGCGGCCCTCGGTGTTGATCGTCAGCTCGGCCTTCTCGGGGGCCTCGTAGGGATCGTCGATGCCGGTGAAACCTTTGATCTCCCCGGCGCGGGCCTTCTTGTACAGCCCCTTGGGGTCGCGCTGCTCGCAGACCTCCAGCGGCGTGTCGACGAAGACCTCGATAAACCCGAGCCCGGCGTCGTCGTGCAGCTTGCGGCAGAGGTCACGGTCGGCCCGGTAGGGGCTGATGAAGCTGGTGAGGGCGATAGCGCCCGAGTCGGCGAAGAGCTTGGCGACCTCGCCGATCCGCCGGATGTTCTCGGCGCGGTCCTCGGCGCTGAAGCCGAGGTTCTTGTTCAGGCCGTGGCGGACATTGTCGCCGTCGAGGCGGTAGGCGTTGATGCCTTTGTTGACGAGCGTCTGTTCGAGAGCGGAGGCGATAGTGCTCTTGCCAGAGGCGGAGAGGCCTGTGAACCAGAGGGTGGCGCCTCGGGTGCCCAGGGCCTTCCAACGCTCGTCGCGAGAGAGGTCGCCTTCGTGCCAGTGGATGTTGGTGGGTTTGGTCTCGATCATCGGGTCCGCTCCTCTTTTTTGGACCTGTGGGGAGCCGATCTTAGGCGCTCCTGCTTTCCGGCCCCGCCATCGGCCCGCTTCCAGGGGGGCCGGAGGCGTCCGGTTATACTCGCCCGATGCACGAAATCACCGTCCGACACGAGTTCTGCGCCGCCCACTCGATCCGGATCGCCGGGATCGAAGAGCCCGTCCACGGGCACAACTGGCGAGTGAGGGCGGTGGTCGGCGCCGAAAAGCTCGACAGCGACGGCCTCGTCTGCGACTTCCACTCCGTCCACGCCATGCTCCTCGAGATCGTCGCCCCGTTCGAGAACCGCAGCCTGAACGAGGTCGAGCCGTTCAACAA
>SLFH01000340.1 GCA_007124345.1 Phycisphaerales bacterium
TCAAAGGCCACCGCGTCCTGCTGGCGGCGTTGGAGGAGGCGAGCGACGACCTGCTCTTGCAGGAGAACCCGATGGAGGGCGACATGAAAACCCGCTTCCCGACCAAGGGCACGATGTTCGCATTCACGCTCAGCGCGCACACCATGATGCACCTCGGCCAGGTGAGCTTCTGGCGCCGGTGCATGGGGCTCGGCCCGGTGATGTAGAAAAACGCCGGCGGGAACACCGCCGGCGCTTCGATCTAGTCCAACTGCACGCCCGGGCGGAAACGCCGGGCGTGTTTCGTTTAGAGCCCGGGCCCGTAGACGATCGCGTTGAGCAGCAGGCGCATCGGGCGGTGCTGGAAGCCGCGGATTGTCACATCGTGGGCGAAGCGGACGACATGCCCGCGTCCGAGGCGGTCGTGCGCGCACATCGGCGTGCCGGCGAAGCGTTGCTGGTTCCGCTCGCTCATGACGCCGTTGAGCAGCGGCTCGGAGTCGAAGCGGGCGACGACGAAGGTGTTCTCGCCGACGCCGAGGCGCCGGTCCCCGCGCACGATCACCCCGAGCCAGTCGGGCAGGCCGGCCGAGAGCGGGTGGGTTGTGTCGACCACCGCCCTGAGCACCGGGCCGGGCACGCGGTCCTCGACACCCCGCTGCTCGCGCTCCTCGAAGCTCAGCTCGTGGAGCGCCGGTCGTTCTTCGAGATCTTTGGGGTCTTTGGCGCTCTCGATGTTCAGCACGGAACGTTCGGCCCAGATCGCGGCCGATCCGGTGGCGACCAGCGTCCCGCCGGCGCGGACCCAGTCGCGGATCGCATCGGCGTCGCCCGGGCGGGCGCCGTCGGGCAAAACGATGACATTGTATTCGTTCAGATCGACATTGCCGAGGTGGTCGTGGTCGATCGCGGTGTAGGGGATCGGCTGCTCGACATCCAGCAGCCACCAGTGCTGGCCGTAGGAGAGCAGGCTCGCGGGCCGGTTGCGGATCAGCGCGACCTTGGGCAGAGGAAGCCGGTCGTTGGCGTTGGCGCCGAGCACCGGCCCTTCCTCGGTGACGCCCGTCGAGGCCCGGTGGACATCGACGCCGATCGCGCGCACATCGCGCACAAACGCCTGGAGGTCGGCGTGCCGGTTGCGCACCCGGTGGATGATCAGCGAGCCCTTCTCGAAGTTCTTGCCGTCCACTCGGACCGTCGAGCCTGCGCGGCGCAGAAAGAGGTCGTGCTTCGCTGCGAGGCCGACGACCGAGGGCAGCTTGTGCTGGGCGGCGTCGATCACCAGCGCGACATCCCCGTCACCGGTCAGCTCGCCCAGCGCGTCGCCCGCCTTGGGCAGGTTCATGGTCTCGACGCTGAACTCGTCGGTCGTGTACCACGCTTCGAGTCCGAAGGCGACGATCGCGTTCCACGCCGTGATGTCGTAGGTGTCCTTGTTCTCGACATAGGTCTCCGGTTCGAAGAGCGTCCGGACGAGGAAGCCCATCGGCTGGTTGGCGCTGATGACCCACGGGGCCCGGCGCAGCGGCTGCCGGCCGGCCTCGTTGTTGTCGCGGAAGCTCTTCAGCGTCGGACGCCCCTCGTAGCCCGTGAGCAGGCCGATCTCGATCCCGTGCTCGCGGCAGAGATCGTGCAGCTTGGAGATCAGGGCCGGGTCGTTGTCTGAAGCGATGAGGATGGTCAGTGGCGACTCTGCCGCCTTGTCCATTGCTTCTTTGAAGTACTTGGCGAAGCGACGGATCTGCGCCTCGCGGTGCTTGGCGGTCGTTTCGACATAGCTCATGCAGATCAGGAAGTGGTGGTGGGCGCGTTCTTCGAGCGTGAGCACCTCGTGGTCGGAGAACTCGAGGGCCAGCCCCGCGAAGCTGTGCCCGCCCTTTTCTGTCAGAAGGCCGACGGCGCCGTGGTAGACCGGCAGCACCTTGCCGTAGCCGGGGTAGAGGTAGTCGAAGCGTTCCTTGGTGCTGTAGACAAGGCCCCGCTTGTCGAAGATCTCGGCGTTGTGGTCGCCGTAGAGCTCCAGCCAGTCCTTGGTGCTCTGGGGGATGTTGGCGCTGTAGGGCGTGTCGCCGGGGCCGAAGAAGAACGGCCGGTTCCAGCCCTGCTCGTGCACATCGATGTGCAGGTGGGGCAGCACGCGCCGGTAGGCGGGCAAGCGGTTGCGGCTCTCGGCATGGTTCAGCCAGAGCCAGTCCCGGTTCAGGTCAAACAGGTAGTGGTTCGTCCGCGAGCCGGGCCAGGGCTCGCGCCGTTCCGCCGCGTCGTGGCTCGGGTTGGGCTCGACGCCCATCGTGTTCTCGAACCACGAGACATAGCGCGAGTGCCCGTCGGGGTTGAGCATCGGGTCGATCACCACGACCACATCCTTCAGCCACGCCTTCACATCCGGGTGCGTGCTGGCGGCGAGCTCGTAGGCGGTCGCGATCCCCGCCTCGGCGGCGGACGCCTCGTTGCCGTGGACATTGAAGCTGAGCCAGACAATCGCGGGGTTGTTCTTTGCGATCTCGTCGAGGCGATCGGCGCTGAGGGTGCGCGGGTCGGCCAGCTCGCGGTTGGCCTCGTAGATCTCGCCGAGGCGGGCGATGTTGGCCGGGTCGCTGATGGTCAGCGTCATCAGGGGCCGACGCTGCCAGCTCTGCCCGTAGCGTTCGATCACGACACGGTCGGACGAATCGGCGAGCGCCTCGGCGTAGCGGACGATGTCCGCGTGGCGGGTGAAGTACTTCCCGACCTCGTGCCCGATCACCGACTTTGGGGTCGGGACTTTCGGGTCGTAGGAGGAGTTCTCCAGATACTCGAACGGGCGGTCGGGATGGTGGGTGTGCTGTGACCAGGGGGAACCATGGGCCCCCAGCGTGCAGGCCGCCGCCAAAGCGGCGACGGCGATCCTGATTCGACTTCGCATGAAGATCCTCCGTGAATATGCCATCGTCCCGGGTTGTGTCGGCTCCGACCTCCTGCCGCGTCGGGCGATCGATCTGATCCACCCTACCGGCGAGCCGCCCCAGTGTCGCGGTGTTTCTATCGGGCAGCGGTTGTCTTTGGGCCAGCGGGGCGGGCCGAGTCGGCCGATAATCGGGGCGTTCGGCGATCAGAATACAATCGCATAGTCATGCCCGGCATGCGGCTTGTTCATGCTAACTTAGCCGATCCAGCTTGACCGGCGCTCCAAAATACGGCGTAATGTGCGGCGGCCGACCGGATCCGGTCTTGCCGCCGGAGCACGACGCCATGTCCACAAGCCACCAGCAGCAGAGCGGATCTCAGGAGATCTCCCCGCTTGATCTATCCACCGGCCCGCAGTTCAAGGCGGCCGAGGATCAGCGTGGCGACTGGTGGGTCTGGCGTCGGGTGAGTGCCAAGGGGTGGGCGACGATGCGTCGCTGCGACTCCCGCGATGAGGCCGAGCGTCTGGCCGAGGCGCTGAACGAAGGCGAGCAGACCGAGGAAGCCGACCGCGACGCCTGATTGCGATTTCCGGGCCCCGCCCAGCGCCGGTCCGGCCCGTCCGGGTCTCGCTCGGACTGGACAGAAGCTCGGAGGGCAGCACGCGTGGCTAAGGAAGACCTCTTCCCGGCAACCAGATCGACTTGGATCGGCGACCAGCTCCGGCGTGACGACACCGGCCGCGCCGAGGTCAACCGCCATGTGATGACGGTCTACGCCCTGCCCCTGCGCGCGTATTTCCTCGGCACTTCTGAGCGCTGGCTGGGGGACGCCGACGACATTGTGCAGGGGTTCTTCGCCGACCGGCTGGCGCGTGACGACTTCTTCGCGGCCTGGCAGCAGAGCGGGATGCCGCTGCGGCGCTGGCTGATGAACGCCTTCTGCTTCTACCTCAAAGAACAGCGTCGTCGCCACCGGCGCGACAACCGGGGCTCGGCCCTCGGCGACGATCCGATCGCGTTCTGCGGCGACCCGGACCGCGCGATCGACCGGGCCTTCGTCGCCTCGCTCGTGCAGCGGGCGATGGACCTGACCCGCGAGGGGTGCGAGAAGGACGGGATGGACGACCACTGGCGGGTCTTCGAGGAGCACCACTGCCGCGCCAGGCCGTACGCGGATATCGCAACCGACCTCGGCGTCGACGCGGCGCGGGCGGCGGTGATGGCCCGCACCGCGACGCGGCGATTCCGCATGACGCTGCGCGAGCTCCTGGCGCGTGACAGCGCCGCTGCTGAGGGTGGAGAGGACATCGACGATCAGATCCGCGCACTCGTGGAGGCACTCGCGTGAACAACAGCACGCCCAATCCCTCGGGCTCCGGTGCGGAGCTGGAGGCCGGCACGATCACCCGCCTGTTCCGCCTCGGCCTCTCCGGGCCCCGTCGCCCGGTCGACGCGCTGATCGACCGTCTCGGCGCGCCCGATTCGGAGGCGTGGCTGGAGCGCGCGATGGAGCGTGCCCCGCGCGTCGGCGAGATCGAGCCCGCGGGCGCGATGCTCCGCGGCGCCGACGCCGACACGCTCAGCCGTATCAAAAACACCGGCAAGAAGCTGCTGGCCGAGGCGGGGACGGAGGACCACCGCCTGACGGGGCTTGCGCTCTACTTCTTCGCGGTCGTTTCGGCGCTGGCCCACCACGACACGTTGATCTGCAGCCGCACGAGGGAAGAGCTGCACCCGGTGCTTTTGGATCTCGCGGCGGTCTGCCCGGCGCGTTGGGCAGAGCTGTGCACGAAAGGCGCGGCGAACGCCTCGGGCGCAGGCTGAAACCGCCGGCCGTCACCGATCACTGAACAACGAAGCGGTGTTCGACGCCGGGCGTCTTGACGAGCACTTCGACCGGCCCGGATTCATCGCTGATGTCGAGCGGTCCGATCAGCAGGAACGCATCGGCGAGCGGGGCGCCAGGGATCTCCGTCCACCCCGCTTCGCCGGAGACCGAAGCGGCGCCCGAGCGGACCTTGACGCGCACGGGCTCACGCGGCAGCGGGCCGGCGCAATACAGCGACACGAGCACGAACGCGCCCTCGGGCCCCGGCGATCCGGTGCGTGAGCCCGAGGCGTCGGCGAGGTGCGCGTCGGCGATCCAGAGGGTTGGCTCGGCGGGCGGGTTGAGCGGTTCGGGGCCCGGGGCGGGTTCTGCGGCGTTCGGCCTTGCGCTCCAGAGACGAACCACGCCGTCGGCGAGCGCTGCGACGAGCGTCTCGCCTTCGGTGCAGAACGCCAGCGCCTCGACGGGGAGTCCGACCTCGGCGATGGACATAATCCCTTCGCCTGTCTCGGCGTGCAGGAGGCGGACGACGCCGGATCGGTCGGCGACAGCGAGCCTAGTCCCGTCCGGTGAGAGCGCGATCGCGCTGGGCGGGACTCTGCGCGGATCGGCCCGCCATCGTTCGGCCCCGGTCTCGTCGGTGGCGATCACGCCCGAGACGCCAGCGCGGTAGCGGACGCCGCCGGGCCCCTGTGCTTTGCGCGGGTCTCGTGTCGGGCTCCTCGCGGGCTCTTGCTGGCCGAGGGGGGCGAGTGTGTGCGCGTCGAGCAGGTTCGAGCCGTGCTCGCCGGCCACGATGATCGTGTCGTTGTCGTGGAAATCGATGGCAACGGGCCTGCCCCAGATCGCGCGGACGCCAAGCGCCGGCGCGATCAGGCGCGCAGGGTTCCAGAGCCGGACCTCGCCTAAATCGTCGGCGGTCACGGGGCCTCGATCGCTCCACGCGATCTCGCGAACCGGTGCGCGGTGCCCGAGCATCAGGGCCATCTGGGATTGGCTGACTGCGTCCCAGAGGCGCAGGGTGAGGTCCGAGCCGGCGCTGAGCAGGAACTCCGGATCGCCAGAGGCTTCGGGGCGTAAGCGGAGCGAGAGCACCTCGCCCCGGTGTCCGGCGAGCGCGCCCAGGCGCCGGCCCGTGCGCAGGTCCCAGAGGCAGATCCTCCCGTCTTCGCCCCCGGTGGCGAGGATGCGCCCGCCGATGTCTGCAGCGAGCACGGCGCCGGTGTGGGCGTTGAACGAGTGCGTCGGGCGTCCGGAGCTCGCGTCCCAGACGATCACGACGCCCGTCGCGTCGCCGGTGATCGCGACGGCGCCGTTTGGGGAGAGGGCGGCGATGGTCACCGGTGCTTCGTGCGCTTCGACGCTGCGAGCGCCAGTTGCGCCGTAGAAGCCGACGCGTCCCCACCCATCGCCGGTGATCGCGCGTTGCGCGTCGCCCGCCAAGGCGCTGGGGGGCGTGGAAAGACTGAATCTCGCCGCGGGCTCGGGGGAGGCGTTGTCGGTGTCCCAGCGGATTAGCTCGTTCTCTTGTGTTGCGGCCCAAGCGGCGCCGGCGTCGCGGGCAAACGCGAGCGCCAAGGCGCGGCCGGGAGCGTCCGCTTGCGGCGATGCCCAGCCCGGTCCGCCGAGCACGGGCGTGCCCGAAGCGTCTACAAGCAGCAGACGCTCGCGGCTCGCATCGAGCTTCGGCGCAGCCCCGAGCCCGCTCGCGAGCACCCGCTCGCTTTGGTCGAGCCTGGCGGCGATCAGGCCGAGCTCCCACCCCGCGGCGTCTTGCAGCATCTGCGCCCGTTCGATGTGCTCCCACGCCAGAGCGACCTCGCCGGCGCGGGTCGCCCAGTCGGCGACGGAGACGAGATTCAGGTAGGTGCGCAGGTCGGCGAGCCTGCGCGCTTCGGCCTCGCTCTGGGCGAACGCCTCGGCGCGCTGGCGGGCTTGGACGGTGTTGGCGTACTGGATCACCGCGCCGACGCCCGCGCCGATCGCTCCCAGCAGCAGCAGACCGAGCAGCACCGACGCGGCGCGGTTCCGACGCACGAGCTTCGAGACGCGGTACGCCACCGAGGGCGGGCGGGCGAGGATCGGCTCACTGGCGAGAAAGCGCCGGATGTCGGCCGAGAGTTCAGACGCGGAGGCGTAGCGGCGGCAGCGGTTCGGGTCGATCGCCTTCATCACGATCCACTCGGGGTCGCCTCTGAGCTGGCGGACGAGCAGCGACGCGTCGGCGCCGCGCGCCATCGCGATCTCGGGGAGCTTGGCCGCGTCGGCCCGCACCACAGAGAGCGGGCGCGAGGGCGCCGACGACGCGATCGCCTCGCGCAGGCGCGTCGGCCCCGCACGCCTCAGGCCGCTGGCGTCCAGCGGCACGCGCCCGACCAGCAGTTCGTAGAGCACCACGCCCAGCGAGTAGATGTCGGTGCGAGTGTCGATCTCGTGAGGAGCGCCCGAAGCCTGCTCGGGGCTCATGTACTCGGGGGTGCCGATCAGAACGCCGTCCTCGGTCGCCAAGGAGGCGCCGTCCTCGGCCTCGATGATCTTGGAGATGCCGAAGTCGATGATCTTCGGTCGCGCCCGCCCTCCCTCCTCGGCAACGAGGATGTTCGAGGGTTTCA
>SLFH01000275.1 GCA_007124345.1 Phycisphaerales bacterium
CTTACTCGCACGCAGATCGCCGCCGAACTGTCGCGCAGCCCCAAAACGATCGACGGTCACCAGAGCAGCATCATCCGCAAGCTCGGGGCCGAAGGCCGAGCGGACCTTGTACGCCTCGCGATCCGCGAGGGCTTCGCCGAGGCGTGAGGCGCTCAGTCCTCGACCGTGGCCGCCCGAAGAGCAACTCGATGAGCGCCCGACCCATGTTTGGGCAGAAGCCACAGGGGAGTTCTCTCTGCCCGGGCCGCCCCGTCGCCGCGCTCCGATGAGGGCCTCTATGCCAGCATGAACTGTCGAGCGTACCAGACTTGCTATTGAGACTCGGTCTCAATAGAGTTCCGGCCCTGCAATACCATGCGGGGCATTCGGGAGGTTCGTATGGGCTATCGGCGCTACGCGTTTGCGGTCATCGCGGGGATCGCGGCTGTCTTTGTGCTTTCGATGCACGCGGGGTTCGGGCGTGCCGAGGACGGGGCGGCTGCGCAGGCCGCGCCTTCGATCACGGTCTATTCCGGGCGGTCGCGTCAGCTCGTCGCGCCTGTGTTCGAGGCGTTCGAGCGGGAGACGGGGATCCGCGTGCGTGTGCGGTACGGCGGGACGGCGGAGCTCGCCGCGCTCTTGCTGGAAGAGGGCGATCGGACGCCGGCGGACCTCTTCCTGGCCCAGGACGCGGGGGCGCTGGCGGCGCTGAAGCGGGCGGGGAGGTTCCGCCCGCTGCCCTCGGCGCTGCGGCAGAGGGTCGAGCCTCGGTTTGTCTCGCGAGACGCCGAGCGTGGTGGCTGGATCGGGGTTTCCGGGCGGGCTAGGGCGGTCGTGTACAACACTGACCTTGTCGACCCGGCTGCTCTTCCCGCAACGCTCGGGGGCGTGCTCGACAGTGTGTGGGCGGGCAAGGTCGGCTACCCGCCCTCCAACGCGTCGTTCCAGGCGATGGTCTCGGCGATGCGCGCCCGCGACGGCGACGAGAAGACGATCGAGTGGCTGCGAGCCCTGCGTGCCTCGGCCGCGAAGACCTACGCCAACAACACCGAGACGGTGCGTGCCGTCGCGTCGGGGGAGGTCGCGATCGGGCTTGTGAACCATTACTACGCCCTGCGGATGCTGGCCGAGACGCCGGGGCTGCCCGTGTCGAACTTCTACATGCGGGGCGACGACGCGGGATCGCTGGTGAACATCGCCGGGGCGGGTGTGATGCGTCGGCGCGGCGGGACGGACGCGACGCACGAAGCCGCCGAGAAACTGATCGCCTTCCTGCTCTCAGAACAGACGCAGGCGTACTTCGCGGCCGAGACCTTCGAGTTCCCGCTGATCGCGGGTGTCGAGCCGCCCGCGGGGGCGCCGGCGCTCAGGGAGGTCGGCGCGGGCTCGATGGATCTGGGCGAGCTGAGCGATCTGGAGGGCACGCTCCGCCTGATGTCGCGCGCGGGGGTGCTGCCTTGATCGCTTGCCGCTCGCCCATACCGGCTCGGGACGTTCGCTGATGGATACCGGCGGCGCGGCAGTCTTGCGCACGGGCGAGTCGGGCCGGTTTCTACCCGAGCGGACGAGGCGTGCGCCGGTTGCGCTGGTCATCGGCGGGTCGGTGGTGGGGGTGCTCGCGGCGTTGCCGGTGGTGTACCTCCTTGTGCGCGCGTTCGAGGCGGGCGGGGGCGAGCTGTTCGAGACTTTGCGTCGGCCCGGTCTTCTTGTCCTCGTGCTGCGAACCGCGGCGCTGGCGGGCGTGGTGGCGGGGGCGTCGGTCGCGATCGCCTTTGCGTTGGCGGTGCTGACGGCGGCGACGGATCTGCCCATGCGGCGGCTGTCGTCGGTGGTGTCGGTGCTCCCGTTGGCGGTGCCGTGCTATGTGGGCGCCTCGGCGGTGGTGGGGTTGAGCGGCCCGGGGGGCGTCTTCGAGGGGATGGGCGCGGTTCGTGGGTTCTGGGCGGCGGCGATTGTGCTGACACTGTTTATCTTCCCGCTGGCGTACCTGCCGCTGCGGGCCTCGATCTCGCGCGTGGACCCGAGGCTGATCGACGCGGCGCGTTCGCTGGGCGAGAGTGGACTGGGCGCGACCTTGCGGGTGATCCTGGCGTGGTCGTGGCCGGCGTGCGTGGGCGGGGGCGTGCTGGTGGGGCTGTACACGCTGGGCGAGTTCGGCGCGGTGACGATGCTGCGCTGCGACACGCTGACGGCGGTGATCTACGAGCAGTACCGCTCGTCGTTCAGCCGCACGGGCGCCGCGGTGTCGAGCCTGCTGCTGGTCGTGCTGGTGCTGGCGTGCCTTGGCGTTGGCGGGCTGCTGAGGCGGCGCGGGTCGTGGTCGTCGGGGCGGGGTTCGTCGCGCGGGGGCGTGACGCTGAAGCTGGGCGCGTGGCGCTGGCCGGCGTTTGCGCTGGTGATGCTGATCGGCGCCGGACCGGTGCTGCTGGTCGTGCTCACGCTGCTCTCGTGGCTCGGGTACGAGGGGGGCGCTGGCGGTGTGGGCGGCGGGCTGTGGTCGGGCGCTGCGACTTCCGCCTCGGTCGCCATCGCGGCGGGCGTCGCCTGCGTGCTGATGACCGCCCCGGCGGCGGTGCTCGCGGCCCGCTACCCCGGACGCGTCTCGGGCCTCGTCGAGCGGGCGGTCTCGACCGGCTTTGCGCTTCCAGGCATCGTCGTGGCGCTCGGGCTGGCGTTTTTCGCCCTCCGCGCGACGCCGTTCGCCTACCAGACATGGGGTCTGGTGGTCGCGGCGTTTGTGGTCTTGTTTGCGGCCCAGTCGCTCATGGCGCTGCGGGCGTCCCTGGAGCGGTCGCCCGTGCGTCTGGAAGAGGCGGCGCGTACGCTCGGACGCGGGCCGGTGGGCGCGTTTGTCGGAGTGACGCTGCCCGGGTTGGCCCCGGGGATCGGAGCGGCCTGGGTGCTGGTGACGCTGTCTGCGATGAAGGAACTGCCCGCGATGCTGCTGCTGAGCCCCGCGGGGAGCGTGAGCCTGGCGGAGCTCGTCTGGTCGTCGACGCGGGAGGCGATGTTCGCGTCGGCCGCGGCGCCCGGGCTGGCGCTCATCGGCGTCTCGGCCGGGCTGGTGTGGCTCGTGGCGATGCGGGAGGGGCTGACTTGATGACCGAATGCAAAGCGCACGCGATCTGCTGCCGGAGCCTCTCCAAGTCGTTCGGAGAGACGCCGGTGCTGCGCTCGCTGAACCTCTGCGTCGATCGGGGCGAGCTCGTCTGCCTGCTCGGCCCCAGCGGCTGCGGCAAAACGACGCTCCTCCGCTGCATCGCCGGCTTCGAGCATCCCGGCGCGGGCTCGATCCAGATCGGCGGCAAGACCGTCGCGGGGGCGGGGCTCGCCTCGCCCGTAGCGCCCGAGGCAAGGCGTGTCGGTGTGGTCTTTCAGGAGGCGGCGCTCTTCCCGCACCTGAGCGTCCTTGGCAATGTCGCCTTCGGCCTTTCGCAGGGGAGGGGCCTGCTGTCGAGGCTCGTGCGCGGACCGGGCAGGGCCGAGCGGGCCAGGGCTCGGGAGATGCTCGACCTTGTGGGCCTTGCAGACAAGGCGGACCGTCGCCCGGGCGAGCTCTCGGGGGGTGAGCAGCAGCGAGTGGCCCTCGCCAGGGCGCTGGCGCCGGAGCCGGAGGTCGTTCTCCTCGACGAGCCGTTCGCGAATCTCGACCGTTCGTTGCGGCTGACCCTCCGGCGCGAGGTGCGCGATGCGCTCAAGGCCTGCGGCGCGACCGCCATCCTCGTCACGCACGACCAGGACGAGGCCTTCACCATGGCCGACCGCGTCGGCGTGATGCTCCACGGCGAGATCGCCCAGATCGACACGCCCGAACGCATCTACGAGCACCCCGCCGACACCCGCGTCGCCTCGATGGTGGGGCGCGGGGCGCTGCTCGACGCGAGCGTCGAGGACGGCGGGCTGGTCTGCTGCGGGCTCGGACGCGTCAGCGCCGACGGGATCGGCGAGGCGTGCGCCGGCGCGGGCTGCTCGGTCTTCGTCCGCCCCGAGGGCTTGCGCCTGAACCCCGAGGGCTGCCCGAGGTCGGTCGCGGGGCGGGTGGTCCGCGTCGAGTACGCGGGCGATCACCGGCTGGTGACGGTCGACATCGGCAACGGCGCCGCGATCCCGGTGAAGGTCGATCCGAACCTGCGCGTGAGCGTGGGGACGGAGGTCGGCGTCGAGGTGGTGGGGCCGGTGCGCGTGGTGCGGGGCGTCAAGCCGCCCTCGCCGGTGACGGTCAGCGCCAAGCGGACGGCCGAGGCGGGGCGCGGCGATCGCTGAGCCGCTTCACGCGGGCCGGATCCCGCGATAGAGGGCCTGGAGGCGTTCGGCCTCTTGGCGCCTGACCTGGTCGAGCACGAGGCGGGGGATGCGCCACTCTTTCTGATCGGCCGTCACATTCGAGCAGTGCTCGGTGAGGCAGCGGTAGAGGAACTTGAAGGCGTCGCGCGGCTGGTGCATCTGGTCGAGCGCGTCGACGAGGTCCTGGCGCGTGACATCTTCTGCGAAGAGGTCGAGCAGCGAAAACGGCTCGGCGCCGCTGCGCAGGCAGGCATGCAGGCGCGCCGTGCAGAGGTCGTAGAGCATCGGGCCCGTCCAGCTCAGGCGTTCGATGAGGCTCTGCTTGTCCAGGCGGGCCTCCTGGAAGAAGGCGCTGGATTCCTTGAACAGCGCGTGGCGCAGCTCGATCGGCAGGAGCATCTTCACGCCGATGCGTTCCTGCTGAAGAAACTTGTTGTTGAACATCGGCCAGACCACGGCGCGCATGCGCTCGGCGTCGCCGGAGATCAGGGTCGGCTCGTCGATGCGGTCGATGATCACCAGCACGCCCGAATAGCCAAGCGGCCCCAGCACGCGCCGCAGGCGAGAGAGCATGTGGTAGCGGGGCTCGTCCGAGTTGGTCACCGGCAGCACGCCCGGCTGGCGGTCCATCGGCTCGATGTGCTCCAGCGAGCGGGCGATCGAGACGTCGCTGCGGTCGAGCATGCGGAGTTGGCGTGCGATCCGCCTCGCCTGGCGCCGGACGCCCAGCTTGTCCCACCACAGCCTCTTGAGCAGCACGACCGCCCAGAGGGCCAGCGATACAGCGAACGCGGCGGTCCACGCCGTGCCGCCCTGCCCGCCCCCGACGGTCCAGAACCCCGCCAGCACGAGCGCCGGGAGCAGCCAGCCCCCGACGGCGGCGAGGTTCCAGGCGAGGCGCGAGCGCGAGATCGGGGGGTGGACGATCTTCCGCAGGCGCACGGTCCGGTCGTGCGCGCGCTCGTGGGCGTCGTAGACCGCCTGCAGCAGCACCAGGTCTTTCTTCAGGCCCGGGTCCATGCGTCGCGCGGCGCGTGCCGCCTCGCTGCCAGGCCCGGTATCGGTCGCCGAGCTCTCGGCGCCCGGCGTGTCTGGCTCGCCCACCAGCATATCGACCAGGCGCGTCACGCCGACGGAAAGGATCGCGTCGATGTGGTCGACCAGCCGGATCGAGCGGAACGACTCGCCCGGGTCATCGGCCCCGGCCCGCTCATGGAAGTGGTCGAGCTTGCTGTTCAGGTCGTCGTAATGGACGAGATAGATCTTCTCTTGCGGACGCTCGCGGTTGTGGGCGTTGACGGCGGCGCCGATCTGGATCTTGATCGCCGTCTTGCCGCTGCCCTTCTCGCCGAAGACGATCGAGCTGGAGGGCCGGGAGAGCTGGCCGAGGATCTTCTCGAAGTCCGAGTGCACGGTCGCGGGGCGGTCGCCCTCGTCGGCGCCGGGCGAACTGAGGCGCGCAAAGACCTCGTCGTGGCGGGCCTCCTCGCCCCGGAAGGGGTTTTCGGCGATGCTCCAGTGATCGAAGAACTGCGAGAGGTTCATCGTCTGGCGGCGTTCCCTTCTCGCGGAGCCGTTAGTGGTCCACGCGCGTGCCCAGATGGGCGCTGAGCTCTTCGACGATCTTGTTCAGCGTCGCTTCGTCCCTCGCCTCGGCGTTCAGACGCAGCAGCGGCTCGGTGTTGCTCTTTCTGATGTTGCACCACCAGCCCTCCTCGTCGAAGCAGTCGACGGTGATCCCGTCGAGGTCGTCGATCTCGCCCCGCGTGGCGTACTCCTCGATCACCGCCTCGAGGGCCTCGTCCTTCTCCTCGGTCTCGAAGTTGATCTCGCCTGACTGGATGTACCGGGCGATGGGCCTGACCAGCTCGCTCACGGTCTTCCCGCTCGAAGCGACCACCGACAGAACCGAGGCCATCGCGATCACGCCCGAGTCGGCGTAGTAGTTGGACTTGAAGTAGAAGTGGCCCGAGAGCTCGCCCCCGAACACGCCCCTGGTGTCCGCCAGCAGTTGCTTCATGAACACATGGCCCACGCGCCCCCGCTGGGGCTTGCCGCCCGCCGCCTCGATCTCCTCGGCCACGGCGCGGCTGGAGCGCAGGTCGTACGCGATCGCCGAGCCCGGGCTCCTCTTGAGGAAATGCTTGGCCAAGACCGCCGTCAGCAGGTCGCACCCGACGATCCCGCCCTTCTCGTCGACCACGACGCAGCGGTCGGCGTCGCCGTCGAAGCAGATCCCGAGGTCGGCCTTCTCGGCCACCACCGCCTCGCGGAGCTGCTGGAGGTTGGAGGCGACGAGCGGGTTGGGCTCGTGGACGAACTCGCCCTTGGAGTTGTCGAAGTTCAGCTCGAGGATGTCGAGCCCCTCGATGTCCTTGCCCTTGCGCCCGAAGATCTTCGGGACCGCCGTGCCGGCCATCCCGTTGGAGGCGTCGACGACGACCTTCATCTGCTTGCCGTTGAGGTCGATGAACCGACGCACATGCGCGATGTACGCGTCCCACAGGTCGCGTTGCTCGCGCCGGCTGCCCTCGGCCGCCTGCACGCCCTTGTCGGCCATCGCCGCGTACTTGCGGATCGTCGCGAGCCCAGACACCTCGCCCACAGGCTTGGCCAGACGCTTGCAGATCTTGAACCCGTTGTACTGCGGCGGGTTGTGGCTTGCGGTCACCATCACGCCGCCCGCGCAGTCGAGGTGGTTAACCGCGAAGTAGATGAACGGCGTGTCGACAAGGCCGACATCGATCACGTGCCCGCCGTGGGCGTTGATCCCCGCCATCAGCTTCTCAGAGAGCTGCGGGCTGCTGGTCCGCATGTCGCGCCCGACCACGAGATTGTGCATCATCGGGCTGGTCTCGCCGGCGCTCGCGGCGTCTTCGAGCAGGAAGCGGCTGGCCCCGTAGCCGATCTGCCAGCCCATCTGGTCGGTCAGCAGATCGGGGTAGGTCCCCCGGATGTCGTACGCCTTGAAGACCCGGCCCAGCATGCATCTACCTCCTGTCACGGTTGTTGCAATCAGGTGGCAAGCCTAGACGATGCTTTTGCAAAAAGCGCGGTTGTTATAGTTCGGTACGGGTTGTTTGTCGCGGGCCGATGCGCCGAATTCATTCCGTCAGCAGGCGGGGCGTCACACCCGGCGGGAGAGCTTCGAGAAACCTCCGCCCATAACGGGCGGTCAGCAGCCGCGGGTCCAGCACCGCTACGCGACCTGTGTCCTCCGCCGAGCGCACCAGCCGCCCGAACCCCTGCTTGAACCGGATGACCGCGCGCGGGATCGAGTCTTCCATGAAGGGGTCGCCTCCGCGGGCCTTGATCAGCTCCGACCTCGCTTCCGTCAGCGGGCGATCGGGCGGCTCGAAGGGCAGCTTGGTGATAATCACATTCCGCAGCGCCCGCCCCCGCACATCGACCCCTTGCCAGAACGAGTCGGCGCCCAGCAGCACCGACCGGTCGTTGGCCCTGAACCTTTTGACCAGTTCCGTCCGCGAGCCCTCGCGCCCGTGCACGAGCAACTGCATCCCCAGCGAACGCAACGGCGACTCCAGTTCGGCCGCGACCGCGTGGAGCATCCCGAAGCTCGTAAACAGCACAAACGCGCCCCCGTCCGTCGCCGAAACATGGTCGAGGATCCGCCCCGTCAAGAGGCGGACATACTCGGCGCTCGGCCTCGAAGGCGGGCGGGGCATCGACCCGTCCACATACAGTTCGACCTGCTTGGCAAGATCGAACGGGCTGCCGAGCCGTTTCGTCGTCGCCCCATCGCACCCCAGACGCGACATCGTGTGCGCAAAGGCGGTCTCCGCCCGCTCGACGGGCTCGTCGTCCTTGGGCGTGCGCGTCGCCAGCGTGGCGCTGGTGAGCACGACGCTGACGGGCTTGTCGAACAGATGCTCGCGCAGCACGCCCGAGACCTCGACCGGTGCGCACGCGAGCTTGATGCGCGGGCCCGCGCGTCCCTGGTCGATCTCGATCCAGTACACCGCCGAATCGAGCTTCTGCTTGAGCAGGGAGCCGCAAACCTCGGCGATGTCGCTTGCGCGCTTGGCGTACGAGTTCAGCTCGTGCCGGTCTTCCTCGCCGCTGATCGTCTCGCGCAGGGTCTTGAGGCGCAGGGCGAGGCGCGTCATGGCGGGGCTGAGCCCGTCTTCGATCTCCGGCGGCTCGCGCAGGCGGATCGTCATCGGGAACTGCCCGCCCCGCGAAAGGGTCATGCACGCGTCGAAAAAACGGCGCGTCGCCGAGGCGGCCTCCATCGCAGACTCGATCGCGGCCTCGACCGTGTCGATGTCCGCCCCGGCCATCGGGTTCTGCATGAGCTGGGCGAGGTACCCCTTGCGTCGGCGCGGGTCGTACAGGACGCGGAGCAGGTGCAGCACGCGACCCTCGGTCAGCGAGAGCCCGAAGTGCTCGACCGCCGCGTCCTCGACGCCGTGCGCCTCGTCGAGGATCACATGGTCGTAGCGGGGCAGGATGCCGACGCCCGCGGCCCGCAGCGCCAGATCAGAAAAGAAGAGCGCGTGGTTGCAGATCAGCAGGTTCGCGGCCTCCGCCTCGCGCCGCGCCTTCTGGTAGAAGCACTGCTTGTAGCGGGGGCAGCGTCGGCCCATGCAGTTGTCGCTGTCGCTGCGGACATGGTCCCACACCTCGCCCCGTTCGAGAATCGGCAGCGTCGAGAGCGTGCCGTCGTCGGTGCTGTACGCCCAGTCCTCGATCTGCTGCAGCGAGCGTTTCGACTCGTTGTCGCGCAGCAGGGCGTCGGCCCGGCGCGAGGCGAGCTCCAGCCTCCGGATGCTCAGGTAGTTGCTGCGTCCCTTGACGAGCACGGGCCGAACGCCGTGGGGCCAGCCGAGCGCCTCGCCCATGGGCTCCAGGGCCGAGCGCACCAGCGGGACATCCTTCTCGACGAGCTGTTCCTGCAGCGCGATCGTGTTGGTCGCCACGACCACGACCTCGCCCTTGGCCATCACCCGCGCCATCGCCGGCGCGAGGTAGGCGAACGACTTGCCCACGCCCGTCCCCGCCTCGACGAGCAGGTGCGACCGGGTTTCGAGGGCGCGTTCGACCGCGGCCGCCATCTCGACCTGCTGCGGGCGCGGCTCGTAGTGCTCCCCGAGCACTCCCGCCACAGGCCCGGTCCGACCGAAAATGTCGCCGATGCCGACTGTCATGGATGTGATCGTAACCGCCCCGAACCTAAACCCTTCTCGCCCCCAAGACCTCCGTCCCTCCCTCCGTCCCTCAGCGCCTGAGTGCCTCTCTCCGTCTCTTCGTCTCTTCCCCCCCCTCAAACCCTCATCACCCCAGGCCTCTCTTCCCCTGCCACACTCAACCCCAACAGCTCCATGAGCGCCGTCATCCCCTCGACATCCGCCTCGGTGAACGCGCCGGTCTCGTAGCTGTCGCCATCGAGCACGCCCCAGCACGAGCCATCGTTCTCAAAGAGCGGGACGACGATCTCCGAAAGATCGCGCGGGTCGCAAGCGATGTAGTTCTCGCCGAGCGTGCGGACATCGTCGATCAGGATCGGGCGGCGATCCAGGTACCCCCGCCCGCACATCCCCTGCATCCCGATGGGCGAGCAGGCGGGCTTGTCGCGCCGCTCCAGCAGCACCATCGACTCGGCGTCCGCCTCGATCCCGTAAAACCCGATCCACGAGATCCCGCGACCCGGCCCATCGCCCCCGAAGGCCTCCCAGAGCAGATCGACTGCGAGCTTCATCGCCCGTTCCCTGGGCAGTTCGGCGGGCTCGGACGGCGCAGAAGAAAGCGAGCGCGACAACACCGGGGCGTAGTCACGCTCGAACTTCGGTTGTTGGGCTGTCATGGCCGGATCAGAGCGTCGCCGAGGTGTACGGCAGCAGGCCGAGGAACCTCGCACGCTTGACCGCCTGGGCGATCAGCTTCTGCTCGCGTGCCGTCGTCTGCAGGCGCTTCCGCCCGTAGATCTTGCCGTTGGGGCTCATGGCGCGACGCAGGGACTCAACGTCCTTGTAGTCGACATACTCGATGCCCTGGCCCGAGGTCTTGACGAGCTTGGGCCTGGGGGGGCCTCCGAAGCGTCCGCCTCCACCGCCGGGACCACCACCGCTGCCGCCATGTCTGGACATTTCAAACCTCTCTGCCGTCTTGGTCGTGCGGCCCGCACCGTCCGGCCCACGCTGGCCGGCCCGGCTCTGCGGGCGACGGGAGTTGCAGAGGCGAGTTTAGGCGCTCGGGCCGCTCGGGTCTGTCTACCAGCGGATCTGCGGCGGCCCACCGCCGGACTCGGTCGAGCCCGACGAGGCCTGCTGCGCGGGCGAAGAGGGGCCGCCGGCGTTGCCCGAGCCGCCGGGCCCTCCGGGTCCGTTGTCTTGGGCCCGGTCCGGGCGCCGGTCCAGGCGCCGATCGATCCCGACCACACCCGAGCCCCGCCAGAGCAGGTACACGCAGATCGCCGTCAGGCCGGCGTTCTGCGCGATGTGGCACCACGAGGGTGGGCCGGTGCAAAGCAGCGACCGCTCCCCGAAGCACCCGCAGGTCGTCAGGCTCACGCTCTCGCGGAGCATCGCCGAGCCGATCGCGCCGATGAAGGCGACAAACAGCAGCCCGGCGACCGCCGCCGCCGCCCGCGTCCAGAGCCCCAGCACCAGCAGCACCGCCGCGATCGCCTCCAGCCAGGGGAAGGCGAAGGCCGAGACGATCACCAAGTGGTTGGGCAGGATCTTGTACGCCGCGATCGCGTTGGCGAACTTCTGCGCCGAGGCGGGGTCCTTGAGCTTCAGCCACGCGGCGTACAGCAGCACGCCCGCCAGCAGCAGGCGGAAGATCAGCAGCACGCTCGAATCGAGCGCCACGATCGCGGGGTGGCGTTGCTTCATCGCCCGCCCCCGTCAGCGCCTGTGCCCTCGGTCGGCAGGCCAGCCGCGAGCCAATCGTCCATGCCCCCAACGAAGATGTAGGTCGAGTCGTACCCGAACGCCTGGAGCTGCGCCACGAGGTTCTTCGACTCGTCGCAGTCCCCGCCCGAGCAGTAGACGACCACCCACGCGTCGGGCGCAACCAGGCCCAGGAACTGCTCAAACGCCGGGTCGCCCCCGAGCACCATGTTCGCAGAGAGATGCATCGCCCCGGGGATCCGAGATTGCTCGAAGAGACCACGCCCGCTCCGCGCGTCGACGAAGACCACCGTGCCGTCGCCGGCCATGGCGAATTCGTGCAGGCAGAGCGCCTCTGCGAGCGTCAGCTCGGTGGTGAAGCTGTAGGGATCCAGTCCGTCGCAGGGGTCACCGAGGTCGAGCGTCAGAGGTTCGGTCGCCTCGGCCTGCGAAGGCGTTTCCCGAGTTTGTGGTTCGGAGGCCCGTCGTTGCTGTTCGGTCTCCTGGGTGGCGGTTTCCCGAGACGCGGCGCGATCAGCGCGAGCGGGGAGGTCGCGCCCCGGGCGGGCCTCGGCGATCTCAAGACGCACAGGCACCGCCCACGAGTGCACCAGGGCGGCGGTTAAGCCAAGCCCCAAGATCGCCAGTATCCGAACCAACAAACGCATGCGGACTCCTCGAGCGGTTCAACACCTGCTCGGAAGGGGTCGGTCAGTCCTTCCCGCCGTCCTTCTTGGAGCCGTCGTCCTGATTCGACCCGTTGCCGTTGTTCTGCCGCTGGCGTTCGCGGCGTTCGGCGAGCAACTGCTCCCGCTGGGCCTGGAGCTCGGCGCGCCGGGCCTCGCGCTCGCGCTGGGCGACCTCGGGGTCGACCACGCGCGTGTTTTCGAAGGTTTCGGCGGCTGCGCCCGCGTCGGCGTCCGTTCCGGTCTGCGCGACCGGCTCGCCCGGGCGGGGCGGGTTGGCGCTGCCGGCGGTCTGCAGACGCCCGGAGATCGGCACGATTACTTCCGGCTCGTCCTCGCGGTCGGTCTTGAGCACCAGCCGGGTATTGACCACGGGGCCGCCGGCCTCGATGGCTCGCCCGCGCACGATCACCGAGAACCGCGTGGGGTACTCCTCTTCCTCGTCCAGGGCGACGATCTCGACCTTCAGGCCTTCGAGCTGGGCAGGACGCGTGTTCCCGTCGAGCCCGGGCAGCGGACGCTCCTCGTGCCCGAGGATCTTGAAGGGCTTGCCGTCGTTGCTCATCACGCGGACCTGGCGGGTGAAGCGTCCGTCGGCGCCGACCATGCCGAGGTTCAGGCGCCCGGGCACCAGACGCAGGTCCCCGGTGATCTCGCCGGTCACATTCACCGAGCGGAGGGTCAGCTGCCCGTCGGGGCCCACCATGCGGACGGTGACCTGGGCGAACAGGCGGCCGATGTTCTGCTCCTCGTCGAGGGAGATCATCAGGCCCGAGCGGCGGACGATCCCGCTCTCCTCGTCGACCTCCTCGGTCGGCATCACCTCGACGCTCACGCCCTCGCCCCGCGTGACCGTTGCGTGGGTGACCTCGAACTCCTCGTAGCGCCCTGCCAGCTCGATCAGCACCGCCGACGAGTTCCCGCGCCGCACCTCGCCGAACTGCGCGAGCATCGGCTCGATCTCGATCAGTGGCTGGACATCCGCCTGCACCCGCAGCCCGATGCTCGGGCTGACCGGGTCGTTGGTCATGATGGTGACATGGCGGTCCTGGGCGCCGCGCCGGTTATTCGGGTTGAAGATGACGGTGATCTCGCCGCTCTCTCCGGGCGCGTACTCGGTCTTGGTGAGCTCGGGCACGGCGCACCCGCAGGTGGTCCGCGTGTCGAGGATCTTCAGCGGCGACTTGCCTCGGTTGGTGAAGGAGAAGGTCGTGCGCACATTCCGGTCGTCGCTGATTCGCCCGAAGTTGTGCTCGAAGCGCTCGAAGGCGATCCGCGGGGCCTCGCTCGCCGGACGCGCTTCCTCGCTCACGCCGGGCCGCTCGGGCCCGGCCTGCTGCACGCCGACCGCCATCCCGCTCGCAAAGAGCACCGCCGCCGCGCCAGCCGTCATCACCATTCGTCGCATCTTGTCACTCCTCTCGGCGCAGGCCGAAGAGATACCGCGTTTGTATGTGCCCCGGCATCCCCGCAACGGAGTCATCGACTCTGCGGGTGCCGAACACGCACCTGCCGCCTCCGATCGAAGCGCCGGGCCGGACCTCTGCACGGACGGCGCAACGCCCCGGTTCGCGGCTTGATGCACAAACAGTGTACGACGCCGGATATTCCGCAAGCCAGAGGCGGCCTCGCGGCCGCGAACGCTTTCGCTCTGTAACGCCTTGCAAGAGTTATAGGACCTTCGTGCCCGGCACTCGAACTGGTCTTCAGTCCTTAGAAGTCCGACCGTGTCCCCGTCGCCTCGTGCGCATCGGCGAGCCGGTCCAAGGCGTGGGTGTACGCCGCGGTCCGCATGGTGATGCCCCGGTCCTCTTTCAGGTCGTGCACCGCCGAGAACTCTCGCGTCATGATCGTCTTGAGCTCGTCGTGGACCCGTTCTTTGTTCCAGTAGTAGCTGGACTTGTTCTGCGTCCACTCGAAGTAGCTCACCGTCACCCCGCCCGCGTTGGCCAGGATGTCGGGGATCACCAGTGTGTCGGCGTCGGCCAAGATCTCGTCGGCCTCCGGGGTTGTCGGGCCGTTGGCCAGTTCCAGGACCGTCTTCGCCTTGATGTTCGACGCGTTGTCCTTGGTGATGACGCCTTCCAGAGCCGCGGGGACGAGGATCTCGACGTCGAGCTCCAGCAGCTTGTCGGCGTCGATCTTGTCGCCTTCGCTGTGGTCGGTGACCTTGCCCGACTTGTCCTTGCTCTTGATCAGGGCGTCGACATCGAAGCCCTTCTCGCAGTGGATGGCCCCCGACGAATCGCTGACGGCGACGATCCTGTACCCCGCGCCCGAGGCGAGCTTGGCGAACTGCTGGCCCGCGTTGCCGAAGCCCTGGATCGCGATCCTGACCTCCGAGGCCTTCCAGCCCCTGCGATCGGCGAGTTCCCCGATGATGTAGAAGCCGCCGCGGGCCGTCGCGTCGTCGCGTCCGATCGATCCGCCCCGCGAGACGGGCTTGCCCGTGATGACCGCGGGCGTGGGCTGTCCGGCCAGGGCCGAGTACTCGTCCATCATCCACGCCATGATCCGGGCGTTGGTGTACACATCCGGCGCCGGCACATCGGTGTCGGGCCCGATGATCGGGGCGATCTCGCGGATGTACCGGCGGCTGAGGCGTTCGATCTCCAGCATCGAGAGCTTGCGCGGGTCGACGATGACACCCCCCTTGCCCCCGCCGAAGGGGATGCCCACGCAGGCGCACTTGAACGACATCCAGAAGGCGAGGGCTTTGACCTCGTCGAGGTGGACGGTGTGGTGGTAGCGGATGCCGCCCTTGGCGGGGCCCCGCGTGTTGTCGTGCTGGACGCGGAAGCCGGTGAAGACCCGCTCGGATCCGTCGTCCATGCGGACGGGGACGGAAACCTCCAGAATGCGCTTCGGCCGCTTGAGGCGTTCGACCGTCTCGGGGGCGGCCTTGCTGTACTCGGCCGCCTGCTCCAGACGCAGCAGCGCCTGCTGGTAGATCTGTTCCGCCATGTGCGTGGTCTCCGCGTTGGTTGGGGTCGGTTGGAGTCTAATGGATGGAGGGGCGGGGTTCTTCCACGGGGCGATTGCTCGGCCTCAGCCCGCGGGCGTTGGTTTGGGCGCACCGGCGAGCCAGGCGTCGAGTGCCGCGTGGATTTCCTCGGGACTCTCCGAGTTCCGAACGCCCTCTTTGAGCGCGCGGCAGTGGCCCCCGTTGATGCTCTTGCCCAGCCAAGAGATCTTCTGTCGGAACTTGTGCAGGGCGTAGCGGTCGTCGCGGTACTCGCGCATCCGCTCGAAATACGCCCTGGCGATCCCGATCTTCTCCGCCTCCGATGGTTCCAGGTCGCCAAGCAGCGGCACACCCTCGGCGATCGACCGCTGCAGCCCCCACGCCTCGCGGAAGACCCAGGGCCTCGCGAACGCTCCGCGGCCGATCATCACTCCGGCGCACCCCGTCGCCCGCATCATCGCGAGGCAGTCCTCGGCGGATCGGACATCCCCGTTGCCGACCACCGGCACGCCGCCGGAGGCCGGTGATCCCGTCGCCTCGCCGACCGCCTCGACCACCCGCCGAATCCCCTCGTGGCGGCAATCGCCCTTGAATCGCTGCTCGGTCGTCCGCCCGTGCACCGTCACCATCGCGACGCCGACCTGCGCCAGACGCACCGCTAGCTCGCACGCGCAGCCCGCCTCGTACGCATCTTCGTCCCACCCCAGGCGCATCTTGGCGGTCAGGGGGACCGAATCGGGCAGGGCTTTGCGCACGGATTCGGCGATCGCGACCGCCCCGGGGATGTGGCACATCAGCTTCGAGCCACCGTCCTTCTTGGTCACCTTGTCGACCGGGCAGCCCATGTTGATGTCGACGACGGTCGCCCCGTGGTCGGCGGCCCACTTCGCCCCGTCGGCCATGACCGATGGGTCGCTGCCGTAGAGCTGCATGCCGATCGGGCGGTCGAAGTCGTTGGTGCGGGCGATGTCGAGGCTCGCGGCAGACCCCCGCAAGAGCCCCTGCGGGCTGAGCAGATCGGTGCACGCAAGCCCGACCCCGCCGAGTGAGCGGACCGTTACCCGCCACGCGAGATCGCACCACCCCGCGATGGGCGCGAGCAGCAGGTTGCTTTCGAGGCGGACGGGACCGATCTGGAGGGGGACGCCGAGCACGGGGGATTATTCGGCGTTCGATGGGTCGTGCGGGCGGCTCGGGCTCACTAAAGTCCGCCCGTGTACCAGGGCCTGCTGACCCGCAAATACCTGACCCGCAAGATCATGCCGCTGCT
This sequence comes from Phycisphaerales bacterium, assembly GCA_007124345.1. Lineage (GTDB taxonomy): Bacteria > Planctomycetota > Phycisphaerae > Phycisphaerales > UBA1924 > SLFH01. The sequence goes on from SLFH01000275.1 coordinate 16,039, forward strand.
TTCGGCGGTCGCGGTCGCCCTGTGCACCGCGATGGTGCTGGTGACCTGGTCGGTGATGGGTGGGTTCCTCAACACGCTGCTGACCTCGGGCAGGGCGATGATGGGGGATGTCAAGATCGAGGTCTCGGGCGTCGGTTTCCCGTACTACGACGATCTGATCGAGCGGCTGGAGGCCCACCCGGACCTTGTCGCTGCGGCTCCCGCCGTCGAGTGGTTCGGGCAGATCGGTCTGCCGTACGGACGGGTCGCTCAGGCGGCGGTCTGGGGCGTCGACCCCGAGCGGTACGCGAGGGTGACCCACTATTCCGACGCCCTGCACTGGCGTCCGATCGACACCCCGACCCGGCGCGACACCGAGGGCGCCGACCCACGCCTCGGCCCCGCCTCGGAGTACTTCACCGGCCCGGGCGTGCGGAGCTGGGACTCGGTCCTCCAGCGCGGGCTCTCGCTCACGGCGATCGACGAGCGGACCAACGAGCCGGTGCCCGGCATCGCGCTGGGCATCCGCCTGAGCGGGCAGAGCCGGCCGCGCCCGGGGTGGTACGAGCCGACTTCCAGATTCGCTGAAGACTTCCTGCCCTTCGGCGGGCGTGTGACGCTGGTGGTCCTCCCGTCGGACAGCCAGGGCCGGATGATCGAGCCCAGGGCGAGGATCGTTCAGGTCGTCAACGAGATCCAGAGCGGGATCGCCCAAGTCGACGGCCAGACCGCCATCACCCGCATCGACCTCATGCAGGACCTCCTGGGCATGCGGGGGGGCGAGCGGGTGATCGAGCCGGGGGGCTTCCGCGTCGAGGTCGACCCCGTGACGGGCGAGGAACGCTTCGTTGCCCCGGTGACGGTCTCGGAGCCATCCCGCGTGACGACGGTGTTCGTGCGGGGACGCGACGGGCTGTCCATGGATGCGATCGTCGAGGCGACCCGTGAGGCGACCGAGGCCTTCATCCACGCCAACAGCAGCCGGCCCCAGGGCGGCCTGCTGCGTTACCTGACGCTGGCGACCTGGGAGGAGATCAACGCCCAGTTCGTCGCTGCGGTCAAGAAGGAGATCGGGCTCGTCCTCTTCCTGTTCAGCTTCATCTCGCTGACTGCGGTCTTCCTCGTCTGGGCGATCTTTTGGTCGATGGTCAACGAGAAGACCAAGGACATCGGGATCCTGCGAGCGATCGGGGCGTCCAGGCGGGGGGTCGCCTGGCTGTGGCTGCGTTACGCCGTGTCGATCGGGGTTGTGGGCTCGGCGCTGGGGCTGGCGATCTCGTACCTGATCGTGCGCAACATCAACGAGATCCACGACTGGATGGACACGGCGCTGGGCCTGAGCATCTGGGATCCGAGCATCTATCTGTTCGCGAAGATCCCCGACGAGGTGGACCCGCTGCACGCGGCGGTGGTCGGGCTGGGGGGGGTGCTGGCGGCGATCTTCGGGGCGATGGTCCCCGCGATCAGGGCCGCTCGCATGGATCCTGTTAGAGCGCTGCGATTCGAGTGAGTACCTTGAGCAAACGCGACGACCAGACGCCGATCCTGGAAGCCCGGGATGTCCGCAAGACCTACCGCCTCGGGCGGGTCGATGTGCCCGTGCTCAAGGGGGCGTCGATCACCGCCGCACGGGGCGAGTGGCTGGCGATCCTCGGCGCCTCGGGCTCGGGCAAGAGCACGATGCTCCACCTCCTGGGCGGGCTCGACCGCCCCGACGCCTCCCGCGGGGGGAAGAAGGGGGGAGAGATCCTCTACAAGGGCCAGCCCCTCCGAAAGATGGGCGCCCGGCGCCTGGACCGGTACCGGGCTGCGGATGTCGGGTTCGTCTTCCAGTTCTACCACCTGCTGCCCGAGTTGACGGTCATGGAGAATGTGCTCATCGGGGCGATGGTGCTCCACGGGCGCCTGGGCTACCGAAAGCGTCGCGACGAGATCCGGGCCCGGGCCGAGGGGCTGCTGAAGCAGGTCGGTCTGTCTGAGCGCCTCCGCCACCGGCCCGTCGAGCTCTCTGGCGGTGAGCGGCAGCGGGTGGCGGTCGCCCGGGCGCTGGTGAACGACCCGGGCGTGCTCTTGGCCGACGAGCCGACAGGGAATCTCGACCGGGCGAGCGGGGGGGAGGTGCTCGAATCGATCGCCTCGATGCGCGACGAGGGGCGCCGGACGATCGTGATGGTGACCCACGACGCGTCGGTGGCCGCCCGGGCCGACCGGGTGATCGAACTGCGCGACGGGCTGGTGGTCCAGAAGTCCGCTTTGGGCGGCGTGGGGCGTGCCGCGGCGGTATAGTCACGCCTAACTTTGCATGGGTTCGAGGGTCCGGAGGTCGGCACTCCGGCGTATCATGCCCGCAGTTTCCCGGAGATCCGAGTGTCCGCGACGCCCATGAGGTCCAACCAGTCAAGGCTTGCAGAGCGCGACGTGCGGTCGGAGGTCGAATTGGTCGGTCCTTCGGGGGTGCCCGTGCCCGCGAGGGTCTGGGACATCGGCGAGGGTCGCCCGGTGGTCTTCGTGTCCGGTCTCGTCGGGCTCAACCGGCACTGGGAGGGCGTGATCTCCCGCGTCTGCCACCGGTTCCGGTGCATGCCTGTCGAGCTGCCCCTGCTGGAGCTGGAGGGTGCGGACTGCGGCGTCCACGGCGTCCGCGTGATGCTCGAAACCTTTATGCAGAAGTGGCTGGGCGAGCCGGCGATCTTCGTCGGCAGCTCGTTCGGAGGCCATGTCGCGCTCATGCTCGCTCTGGACCGGCCCGACCTGGTCTCGGGCCTGGTGTTGGCGGGTTCGAGCGGGCTTGCGGAGAAGCCGATCGTCAGCGAGACCACCAAGCGCGACAGCTACGAGTGGATACAGACCAAGATCGCCGAACTCTTCCACGACCCCGACAGCATGGACACCTCGGATGTCGAGCGTGCGTTCAGGGAGCTGACCGACCGCAAGAAGGCGCGGGCGATGATCAAGCTCTCTCGTTCGTGTCGCGAGAACCATCTGGGCAGCGAGCTGCACCGCGTGCAAGCTCCGACGCTGGTGCTCTGGGGCAGGCAGGACATCGTGACGCCCCCCGAGGCGGCGAGCGAGTTCGCTCAGAAGATCCCCAACGCCAGGCTGCACTGGATCGAACGCTGCGGGCACGCCCCGATGATCGAGCGCCCCGAAGAGTTCGCCTCGGGCTTGCTTGACTTTGTCGACTCGATCCCCGGCGGTTGAACCTCACACATGCAGAAAGCGCCCATCTCCAACGACGCTCCGACCCGCTGGACCTCGCTGGTCGGGGCCGGGCTGCTCGCGCGGGTCTGGTTCCGCTCCAAGAAGCTCTCGAACCTTGATTACTGGCGCCAGAACGCCGCGAAGATCCAGCTCGCCCAGCTCAGAAAGCTGTTGAAGAAGGCCTCCAAGACCGAGTTCGGGCGCGAGCACGACTTCGCCAGGATCGCCTCGCTGCCCGATGCGGAGATGCTCGATGCCTACCGCAAGGGCGTACCGGTGCGCGACTGGTACGCCTTCAAGGACCAGATCGCCCGGATGCGCGAGGGGGGTGAGCCTGACGTCCTCTGGCCCGGGCGGGTGATGCACTTTTGCCAGACCAGCGGGACGACCGCCGGCGACAAGTTCATCCCGCTGAGCAAGGAGATGTTCAGGAGCAACTACCTCGCTTCCCTGGACATCTTCGCCAATACGCACCGCTTCGGCGTCTCGGTGCCCCGCCTGCTCTCGGGCAAGAGCCTGTTCCTCGGCGGGTCGAGCGACGTGACCGCCAACGAGCACGGGATCAAGACCGGCGACCTGTCGGGGCTCGTTGTGCCGATGATCCGCTGGCCCCTGACGGCCTGCTATCTGCCGGGCCCGAAGATCGCGCTGATGGACCACTGGCCGAGCAAGATCGAGGCGATGGCCGAGGCCTGCCTCGACGAGGATGTCCGGATGATCTCGGGCATGTGCTCGTGGGCGCTGGTGCTCTTCGAGCGTGTGGTCGAGCTGGCCAAGGAACGCGGGCGCGATGTCTCATGCGTGCGCGACCTGTGGCCCAACCTCGACCTGTTCGTGCACGGGGGTGTGAAGTACAGCCCGTTCATCCCGCGCGTGAATCAGGCGGTCTTCGGCGATCCCGAGATCGACTTCCCGACGAGGCTCGAGCTCTACCCCGCCAGCGAGGGGTTCATCGCTGTCCAAGACACGCGAGACGACCCGGGCCTGCGTCTGCACACCGATCTGGATGTGTTCTACGAGTTCGTGCCGCTCGACGAGATCGACAGCGAGAACCCCAGGGCGTTCACCTGCGACCGTGTGCAGACGGGCGTGCGCTATGTCGTGGTGATGACGACCTGCGCCGGGCTGTACCGCTACATCATCGGCGATGTGGTCGAGTTCGACACGATCCCGGATCCCGACCCGTCGACCGGGGCCGCCGCGGCTGCGCACGGGGGGCGGGCGGGGCCGCCGCGACTGCGGATCGTCGGGCGCCACAGACACTTCATCAACGCGTTCGGCGAGAACCTGATCGTCGAGCACATCGAGAACGCGGTCGCCGCGGCTCAGCGGGAGACCGAGATCACTGTCGGCGAGTTCACCGCGGCGCCGGTGTACCCGCACCAGGGCGGTCGTGCCGGGCTTGAGCTGGCGGTCGAGTTCGAAAGGCCGCCGCCCGACGCTCTCGATGGTGAGAAGCTCAAGAAGTTCCGCGACGCCTTCGACCGGGCGCTGAAAGCCCAGAATGTCGACTACACCACCAAACGGACCTCGGGGGTGGGCATGGCCGACCCGACGATCTCGCCCCTGCCCGTCGGCGCGTTCCACCGCTGGATGGAGTCCAAGGGCAAGCTCGGCGGGCAGCACAAGTGCCCCCGATGCGCAAACCATCGCGAGATCATCGACGATGTTCTGGCCGTCAACAAGGTGACGGTCTGATCGGTCCGCGTGGCTCCCGCTGCGCCGGGCCGGGAGGAAATCCGATGCACGACCACGAAGCGGTCCTTCGCGCCGCCGACGCGCTGCTCGCCCAGGCCGAGGCCTTTATCAGCTCGCTCGCGCCGGGCGACATCACGCGCCCGAGCCCGGAGCTCGGGGGCGGGACGATCGGCCAGCACGCACGCCATGTGATCGACCATTACAACGCCCTGCTCGGGGGCGAGTCGCCCGTCGACTACGACCGACGCGATCGCGACACGCCGGTCGAGCGTGACGCCGAAGCCGCGGCGAAGGCGATCGTGCGGATGCGGGGCGAGCTCTCGGGCCTGAAGCCAGAGACGCTCGGCGAGAGCGTCAGCGTGCGCGTGATGCTCACCGGCGACGGACGCGAGGCGGTGCTGGGGTCGACCTTCGCTCGCGAGCTGTTTTTCGCGGGCCACCACGCGGTGCACCACTTCGCGATGATGCGCGCGATCGCCGTGGGGCTCGGGCGCGAGGTCGAGCCCTCGTTCGGCAGGGCGCCCAGCACGGTGAACCACGAGCGGGCGGCGGGCTGAACCGGTGTGCACCGTCACGATCATCGCGCTTGAAGGGGGAGGTCTGAGGCTGGTGACCAGCCGCGACGAACAACGCGGTAGGCCCCAGGCAACCCCGCCCAGATGGCGCGAACTCTCTGGCGGGCGACGCGCCGCGTGGCCGACCGACCCCGAGGGCGGCGGCACATGGCTGGGGGCGGACGACCGGGGCATGGTGCTCACGCTGCTCAACGGCAACCCCGAACCCTCGCCCGACCTCTCGGGGCTCAGCCTCCGTTCACGGGGCCTGCTGATCCCCGAGCTCTTAGAACGGGCCGGGGGCGGGCGGCTCGAAGAGGTCTTCGGCCTGCTGGAAGGGCTCGATCTGGAGGCGTTCGCCCCGTTCCGGCTCGTCGGGGCCGAACCCGCGCGTCGGGGCGAGGGCGTTGCGGTGTTCGATGCGGTCTGGGACCGCCGGCGGCTGTCGGGCTCCGGGGCCGACGCCCCGCCCGCCTGCTTTGTCTCCAGCGGGCTGGGCGACAGCGTGGCCCGGGCAAGGCTGCCGCTCTTTGAGCAGATGGTCGGCGACGAACCGACGCCCGAGGTCCAGGACCGCTTCCACGCCCACTACTGGCCCGACCGCCTGCACCAGAGCGTCTGGATGTCCCGGGCGGGCGCGAGGACGGTGAGCGTCAGTGTCGTCGAGGTTCTGCCTGAAGATGATGGAGCCCGGGTCGAGATGGTGTCGATCCCTGTCGGTGAGCCTCCGGTCCCGTCACGACTTTGATTCTTGGGTCTCAGCGAAGTGGGGTAGAGCGGGCGCGGGGCGCTGGGGGCTGGGCGCAGGGATGGCTTCGGCCTGCGGCCGAGGCTCGGGTTCAGGGTGTCGGCACATAAGGGCAACCCGCGGCCGAAGGCCGCTTCCTCCCCCATCGCCCCGCGCCCCACACCCC